>CAZWDE010000043.1:0-14645 GCA_964632555.1 uncultured Limibaculum sp. | reverse complement strand
TGGAAGATCTTCATGAACTTCGCGCCCGCCTCCTCGGTCGCGGCGCGGGCCCGGCAGAGATGCTCGGCGCCGGTGATCTCCGAGGTCTCGCCGAAGCAGCCGGTGATCCCGTGCGGCAGCAGCTTGTCGTACATGTTGCCGACGGTCGGGCAGGAGGCGAGGCCCGTCGTCGTGTCGCTCTCGCCGCATTTCGTCGAGATCCAGAGCTCGGAGAGCGTGCAGTCCTCGCGCGGGCGCTCGCTCGCCCAGTGCACGAAGGCCTTGGCCTGCCGCGCGGCCTTCTCGATGGTGCCGAGATCGCCGGTCTGCTCGATGTGGAAGGCGGCGACGGGCTTGCCGGTCTCGGCGATGCCGTCGGCCACCACCTTGGTCCAGCCGGGCTCGATGCCGATCACCACGCAGGCCGCGACGTTGGGGTTGGCGCCCGTGCCGATCAGCGTGCGGAAATGGAGCTCGAGATCGGCGCCGAACTGCAGCCGGCCATAGCTGTGGGGCAGCGCGGTGGTGCCCTGGATCAGCCGGGCCACGCCCTCGGCGGCGGCGTTCGAGATGTCGTCGACCGGCAGGATCACGACATGGTTGCGCACGCCGACGCGGCCGTTCTCCCGGCGCCAGGCGCGGACGGGTGTGTTGGCGTCGAACATGCTCACCACCTCTTGGTCTTCAGGTTGTGGGTGTGGACGTGCCGCCCCCGGGCGGCGGGGGCGACCATGCGGCCGATGTCCTCGCCATACTTGATCACCGTGTCGCCCTCGGCGAGGTCCTTCAGCGCCACCTTGTGCCCGATCGGCACCGGGTCCTCGACGACCAGGCGGAAGTCGCTGTCGTCGGCGGTGACGACGCAGAGCATCTCGGTGCCGGGCTCGAGTCCCTCGACGACCACGACGCCCACGCTGTCGCGCGGATCGTGGACGAGCAGATGCGGGGCGGTCATGGCGGGCTGTCCTCCTCCTCGGTGTTTTCCTGTCCGCTAGCCGAGCGGGCGGACGAGCACAAGCCGGAGGGCGCCTTGGCCCCGCGAGTGCCGGGCTCTAGGCTCCATCCATGAAATTCGCCGGGGAGATCGCCGCGCTGCAGCAGGCCATGAGCGCCTGCCGCGAGATGGCCGAGCGCCGCTCGGCCGTCGTCGGCGCGCTCGCGCCCCGGCGCGGCGAGCGGGTGCTCGAGATCGGCTGCGGCGCCGGGCTCCTGCTCCGCGAGATCGGGCTCGGCCTCGGCCCGCACGGCCTCGCCGCGGGGATCGACGTCTCGGAGGACCAGATCGCGGCCGCGGCGGTCGAATGCGAGGGCGTGCCGGCGGTGAACCCGCAGGTCGGCGACGCGCGGCGGCTCGGCTTTCCGGACGCGGTGTTCGACGCCGCGGTCGCCGTGCAGGTGATCGAATACGTCGAGGAGGCGGAGGCGGCGATCGCCGAGGTCCGGCGGGTGCTCAAGACCGGCGGGCGGCTTCTCGTGCTCGCCACCAACTGGGACAGCGCGTTCTGGCACGGCGCGCCGCCCGCGCTCACCCGCGTCATCGCCGAGGCGTGGGAGGGGCACGCGGCGCATCCCAACCTGCCCGCCCGGCTCGCGCCGATGCTCGCGCGCGCGGGATTCGCCGGCATCCGCCAGACGCCCGTGCCGATCGTCAACGCCGAGTTCGCCGAGCACGCCTTCGCGTACGGCCTCGCGCGGCTGATGGCCGAGCACGCGGTGGGGCAGGGCGTCGCGCGGATGGAGGCGGAGGCGTGGATCGCCGCGCTGCACGAGGCCGACGCCCGCGGCGAGTTCTTCTTTTCCTCGGTGCCGATCCTCACCACGGCGAGCGCGGCCTGATCCCGCCAGGCGGAAAGCCGCGCCAAAAGCTTCCGGCCTGCGGAAAGCCCTGCTGACATCCGGCAGAAATCGGTGCTCGTTCGGGCACGGCACCCGCGAAAGGACCCGACCGATGCATCCCAATCCCGCCTTCCGCCAGACCGACGAGACCCGCGCCCGCGCGATCGCGGCGGAGCGCAGTTTCGGCGTGCTCGTGGCGGCCGTCGGGAGCGAGGCGCTGGCGGCCCATGTGCCCTTCCTGCTCGAGGGCGACCGCGTGGAGGCCCATCTCGTCCGGTCGAACCCGCTCGCGCGGGCGCTCTCGGGCGGCCCCGTCGCGGCGAAGCTCTTGGTCTCGGGGCCCGACGGCTACGTCTCGCCCGACTGGTACGGCGAGCCCGATCTCGTGCCGACCTGGAACTACGTCGCCGTGCATCTTTCGGGCACCCTCGCCCTCGCCGAGCCCGACAGCCTTCTGCCGCATCTCGAGCGGCTTTCGGCCCGGTTCGAGGCCGCGCTCGCGCCGAAGCCGCCCTGGACGCACCGCAAGATGTCGGACGGCGTGATGGAGCGGATGATGCGCCAGATCCTGCCGGTCGAGATGGCCGTGGCGCGCGTCGAGAGCACGGTGAAGCTGAACCAGAACCGCAGCGCGCCGGCGCGCGCGGGCGCGGCCGAGCGCCTCGCCGAAGGGCGCACGCCGGGGCAGGAGACCGCGCGCCTCGCCGCGCTCATGCGCGATGTCTGAGCCGCGGATCCGCGCGGCGGGCCCCGAGGACCGCGCGGTGCTGGAGGGCTTCATGGCGGCGCTGCAGGACTTCGAGCGCGCGACCGAGCCGAACCGCCGCCCGGGGGCCGAGATGGCCCGTTCGCACATGGGCACGCTGCTCGCCTGGGCCGCGGCACACCCGGCCGGCGGCGTGCGCCTCGCCGAGGACGCGGGCGGGCCGGCCGGCTTCGTCCTCTGGGGGGTCGAGACCGAGTTCGGCGACTACGTGCTGCCGGAGAACCGCGTCTACGGCCATATCAGCGACCTGTGGGTCGAGCCGCGGGCGCGCCGCACCGGCCTCGCGCGGATGCTGATCGGGGCGGCGGAGGCGCGGCTCGCCGCCCACGGCATCGCCCGCGTCGAGATCGGCGCCGTCGCGTCCAACGCCCGCGCGATCGCGACCTACCGCGCGCTCGGCTACGCGCCCTCGGTGCTCGTCCTGTCGAAGCGGCTCCGCTGAGGCCCGCCGCCCTTGCCGGCGGAGGCGCGCCGACCCATAACGCGGGCGACCCCATACCCCGAGGTGCGCCCATGGACCCCGCTGACTGGTGGACGGCTTTCGTCATCCTCGCCCTGCTGATGATGTCCGGTTTCTTCTCGGGCAGCGAGACCGCGCTGACCGCGATCAACCGCGCCACCATGCACCAGCTGGCCGCGACCGGCTCCAAGGGCGCGCGCACGGCGCTGCGGCTGACCGACGACAACGAGCGGCTGATCGGCTCGATCCTGCTCGGCAACAACCTCGTCAACATCCTCGCGGCCTCGCTCGCCACCGCGCTCTTCACGCGGCTGCTCGGCGAGGCGGGCGTCGCCTACGCGACGCTGGTGATGACGGTGCTCGTCACCGTGTTCGCCGAGGTCGCGCCCAAGACCTACGCGATCACCCGGCCCGACACCGCCTCGATCCGCGTCGCGCCGGCGATCGAGGTCGTCGTGCGGGTCTTCGCGCCCGCCGTCTGGGCGATCGGCTATCTGGTGCGGGGCGCGTTCCGCCTGCTCGGGATCACGGTCGACCCCGACGCGCATGTGCTCGCGCCGCACGAGCAGATCCGCGGCACGATCTCGCTCCACCACTCCGAGGGGGGCGTCGCGAAGGACGAGCGCGACCGCCTGCTCGCCGCGCTCGAGCTCCGCGAGCGCGAGGTGGCCGACGTGATGCGCCACCGCCGCGACATCGTGTCGATCTCGGCCGACGAGACGCCCGAGGAGATCGTCTCCTTCTGCCTCAGCTCGCCGCACACCCGGATCCCGCTCTGGCGCGGCGAGCCCGAGAACATCGTCGGCGTGCTGCACGCCAAGGACCTGCTGCGCGCCGTCGACCGGCAGGTGCGGGGGCCGGGCGGCCCGGTCGACGTGGCCGAGGCGATCGGCGCGCTCGACGTGATGGCGGTGGCGATGAAGCCGTGGTTCGTGCCCGACACCCGGCCGCTCGACGACCAGCTCCGCGCCTTCCTGAAGCGCCGGCAGCATTTCGCGCTGGTGGTCGACGAGTACGGCTCGCTGCAGGGGCTGATCACGCTCGAGGACATCCTCGAGGAGATCGTGGGCGACATCGCCGACGAGCACGACATCGAGGCCGAGGGGCTGATCCGCGAGCCGGGCGGCGCGATCATCGTTCCGGGTTCGATGTCGATCCGCAACCTCAACCGCGCCTGCGACTGGAACCTGCCCGACGACGAGGCGACCACCATCGCCGGGCTGATGATCCACGAGGCGCAGGCGATCCCGACGCGCGGGCAGGTCTTCGCGTTCCACGGCGTCCGCTTCGAGGTGCTCGCGCGCGAGCGCCAGCAGATCACCAAGCTGCGGCTCAAGCAGCTCCAGCGCGCGGGCTGAGCCGGCGCCGGGCTGCCCGGTGGATCACTTCTTTTTCTTCTTCTCCGACTTCTTGGCGAGCTTCTCGAGGTTCTGCACGACCTTCTTGTGCTTCTTCTCGGGATCCTTCAACTTGGTCAGCTCGCTGATCGCCATCTGGAGCTCTTCCTCTTCCAGCTTGCCGCCCTTGGCCATCTGGATCATCTCCTCCTCCTCCTCGGTGGAGAGAGAGCGCTTCTCGGTCTTGAGCGATTTCAGAAGTTTCGCGACATCCGCTTTCGCCATAGTTTTACCTCAATATTTTTCACCCAATGCTCCCGGCTGATGACGATACCGTGATTGCGTGCGCGCGCAACAGGATTCACTTGGCGAACGCCTTGAGCGCCTCGTAGAGCGCGTCGAGCCGCTGGCGGATCGAGCGCACCTTGCGGTTGCGGAAGTCGAGCGAGCCGATGCGCTCCTCGGCGTCCTTGTCGCGCCGCTTGATGCGCCGGCGCATCTCGCTCTCCCGGTCGGTGTCGCCGCGCTTCTCCGACTGGCCGATCTCGGCCTCGAGCTCGGAGAGCGTCCGGGTGAGCTCGCCGCCGAGCTTCACGTCGATCGACAGCCGGCGATAGGTCCGCTTGATCTGCGTCTGGACGTTGCGGACCTCCTTGATGGCCTTGCGCAGATCCCGCACCGTCTTCTCGGTCTCGGTCATCGTCGCCTTGAGCTCGCGCAGGTCCTCGCGCCGCCCCCGCTCGACCTTCGACTTCAGATCGGCGAGCAGTTTGCTTGAATAGGCCACCCCGTTCCCCCGACACCGAGCCTCCGCCGCGTGGCGTCACAATAGCCGCGGGCGGGTGGCGGACAAGCCTCAGAGCCGGCCGCCGAGCGCGCGCGCGAACCGCGCGATCCCCTCGCCGATGCGCTCGGCCGGGATCGAGGAAAAGCCGAGCCGGAGATGCCGGACGCCGTGCGCCGGATCCGCGAAGAAGGGCGGCGCGGGCTCGACGATCACGCCCTCGGCGAGCGCCGCCCCGGCGGCCGCCGCGCCGTCGAACCCGGGCGGCCCGGTCAGCCAGAAGGACGACCCGCCGAAGCCCGGGTTCTCGGCCCAGCCGGGCAGGCGCTCGGCCAGCGCCTCGGCCATCGCCTCCCAGCGCGCGCGGTAGACCCGGTGGATCCGGCGCACCAGGGCGTCGTAGTGCCCGTTGGCCATGAAGAGCGCGGCCGCGCGCTGGTTGTTGCCGGGCGGGTGGCGCAGCATCAGGCGGCGCAGCGTGCGCAGCCGCTCGATCAGCCGCCGGTCGCCCACCACGAAGCCGAGCCTGAGGCCCGGCATCACCGCCTTGGAGAGCGACCCGACATAGATCACCCGCCCGTCGCGGTCGAGCGACTTGAGAGCGGGCAGCGGCTGCCCGAGATAGTTCGTCTCGAACTCGTAGTCGTCTTCCACCACGATCAGGTCGCGCTCGGCCGCCGCCGCGAGCAGCGCCTCGCGTCGGGCGAGGCTCGTCGTCACGGTGGTCGGGTAATGGTGCGAGGGCGTGACGAAGACGACCGACCCCGCCGGCGCCGCCTCCGCCCGCACGCCCTCGCGGTCGACGGGCAGATGCGCGATGCGGCCGGTGCGCAGGAGCAACATGCCGCGCAGATCGGGATAGCCCGGGTCCTCGATCGCGCAGTCGGTCTCCGGGCCCACCAGATAGGCCGCGACCAGATAGAGCGCGTTCTGCGCGCCGACGGTGACGAGGATCTGGTCGGGCGCCGCCGCGATCCCGCGGCGCGGCAGGATGCGCCGGGCGATCTCCTCGATCAGCAGCGGGTCGTCGTGGCCGTACTGGTCGACCGTCCACGCGTCGAGCCAGCGCTTGCCCATCGCCTGGCGCATGGCGTCGCGCCACTCGGCGATCGGGAAGATCGTGTGGTCCACCTGTCCGTAGATGAAGGGGTAGGGGTAGCGGCTCCAGTCGTCGGGGCGCTGGATGAAGCGGGCCTTCGAGAGGTCGCGCACCGCGCGCGCGTCCCAGTCGACCGCCTCGGCGGGGCGGACGGCCTCGAGCGGCGGCGCCGCCGGCATCCCCTCGACCGCGCCGGGGTCGACGAAGAAGCCCGAGCGCTCGCGCGCCACCAGAAAGCCCTCGGCCACCAGCGCCTGGTAGGCGAGCGTCACGGTGTTGCGCGAGACGCCGAGCCGGCGCGCCATGGCCCGCGTCGACGGCACGGGCGCCTCGGGGGCGAGCTGGCCCCCCGCGATCGCGCCCATCAGCGTGTCGCGGATCTGCGCCTGGAGGCTCGCAGGCCGGGCCCGGTCGAGGTGGTAGAGGGCGTCACGCATCGTCACTGGACCGCGTCGGGCGTCGAACTGGCGCCACGCTTGAGCTTAACCCCTCCGGCGCGGTATTCAAGAAAGCTGGCCTGACCTCCGCAGATCGCTGGCCCTAGGGGCCGCGGCCCGGAGCCGACTAGGCTGAGCCCGATCAGACACAGGAGGGTTCCGTGCACGACATGGACATCGCCGGCGCCGAGCGCGCCAACTCGCTCGAGGAGCACTGGATGCCCTTCACCGGCAACCGGGACTTCAAGGCCAATCCCCGGCTCGTCGTGAAGGGCGAGGGGATGTACTACACCAACCATCAGGGCGGGCAGGTGATCGACGGCTCGTCGGCGCTGTTCTGCTCGCCGGCGGGGCATTGCCGGCCCGAGATCGCCGAGGCGGTCTACAAGCAGCTCCAGACCAACTCCTACAACCCGCATTTCCAGATGGGCCACCCGGGCAGCTTCGAGCTCGCCCGCCGGGTCGCCGAGATCCTGCCCGAGCCGCTCAACCACGTCTTCTTCGTCAATTCCGGCTCCGAGGCGATCGACACCGCGCTGAAGATCGTGATGGCCTACAACCGCGCCCGCGGCGAGAGCCAGCGGCTCCGCTTCGTCTCCCGCGAACGGGCCTATCACGGCGTCAACATGGGCGGCGTCTCGCTCTCGGGCATGGTGAAGAACCGCGAGACCTTCCCGGTCACGATGCCCAACGTGGTGATGATGCGTCATACCTGGACGGGCCGGGAGCTCTTCTGCGAGGGACCGAACGGTCAGCCCGAGCGGGACGGCATCGAGCTCGCAAACGATCTGGAGCGGCACTGCCAGACCTATGGCGGCGCGACCATCGCGGCCGTCTTCGTCGAGCCGGTGGCGGGCTCCACCGGCACGCTGATCCCGCCCGTGGGCTATCTCGAGCGGATCCGCGAGATCTGCGACGCCCACGGGATCCTGCTCGTCTTCGACGAGGTGATCACGGGCTTCGGCCGGCTCGGCGCCCCCTTCGCCTCCCAGCTCTTCGGCGTGACGCCCGACATCACGACGATGGCCAAGGCGCTGACCAACGGCGCGATCCCGATGGGCGCGGTGGCGGTCCGGGACGAGATCTACGAGACCGTGACGGACGCGGCCCCCGAGAACGCCATCGAGTTCTTCCACGGCTACACCTATTCGGCGCATCCCGCGGCCTGCGCGGCGGGCATCGCGGCGCAGGAGATCTACCGCGCCGAGGGGCTCTTCGAGCGCGCGGCGGAGATGGCGCCCTATTTCCGCGACGCGATGATGAGCCTGCGCGACCATCCGCTGGTGAAGGACATCCGCACGATCGGGCTGATGTCGGGCGTCGAGGTGCATCACGACGGCATGCCGGGGCGGCGCGGGCAGGAGATGCAGAAGGCGCTCTTCTGGAACGGCTGCCACGTCAAGTTCACCGGCGATGTCGGCATCGTGGCGCCCGCCTTCGTCGCCGAGCGGGCCCATGTGGACGAGATCACCGACAAGCTGCGGCTGACGCTCGACCAGTTCCGGGCGAAGGCCGCCTGAGGGCGGCCCGGCACGAGCGGGGCTGCGGCCGCGACGGCGGCCCGGCCGCGGCGGGCTGAGGCCGTGTCGCGCGATCTCGCCGCGTCGAGCCAGCCGGTGATCGAGACGCCGCGGCTCAGGCTCCGGCCCCGGCGGATGGCCGATCTCGGCCCCTCGCTCGCCATGGACCGCGAACCCGGCACCACCCGCTGGATCGCCGGCCCGTGGGACGACCCCGTGGCGCACGAGGCCTTCGTCCGCGCCCGCATCCGCGGGCCCTGGCCGGCCGGCATGGGCTACTGGGTGATCGCGCGGCGCGAGCGGCCGGGCGAGTTCCTCGGCTGGGTGCTGCTGATCCCCGAGGACGGCGTCGGGCCGCGGATCGAGCTCGGCTGGCGCCTGATCGGCGCGGCGCGGGGCCGTGGCTACGCGCCCGAGGCGGCGGCCAGCCTGCTCAATCACGGCTTCGCGCGCCTCGGCCTCCGGGAGGTCGTCGCCGAGATCCACCGCGACAACGCGCCCTCGCGCCGGGTCGCCGAGAAGATCGGGATGCGGCTCGCCGCCGATCCCGTTCCCGGCGCGGCGGAGCGCGTGCTCTACGCCGCCCGGCTCGACTGCGCCCGTTGAGCTTGCGCGTTCCGCGCGCGGCGCGCCCGTGCTAGGCTCGCGCCATTGCAGGCAGGGCTTTGGAGCGGCGGATGGCGGTCGAGCTGGTCGGGGAGCGGGAGAGCCACTGGGCGCCCGGGCGGTCCAACCTCCGGCAGTACCGCGCCGAGGGCGGCCGGCATCTCTTCGTCCTCCGACAGACCGGCGCGTTCCCCGATCTCTGCCACGATCACGGGCGGCTGCTGGCGGACGAGGTCGAGGAGGGGATCTTCCCCGAGATCCTCGACACCATCGAGGACGACACGACGCCCGCGAGCGACACGCTCTCGACGATCCCGGCCGCGCTGTTCTTCCGCATCACGCAGGACCTCGAGCGCGCCGCGAGCGGCGAGTTCGTCGCGGGCGTGCGCCGGCTCCACGAGGGCTATGCGGCGGGGCTGGCGGAGCGGGGCCGCCGGCCGCGCTACACGCTCGAGCAGGTGCGCCAGGCCTGCTACGCGATCGACGCCGGCAACGTCTCGACCGGGATCCTGCGCCGGCTCGAGCGATGGGCCGCGCCGGGCGGCTGGCCGGGCGAGATCCTCGACTATCTGCGCGGCGCGCTCCGGGCCTACCCCCATGCCGACCCGGACCTCGTCGCGCGCAGCAATCTCGGCCTCATCCTCGCGCTCCTGCGCCGCGCGGTGTTCGGGCGGCCCGCGATGGGGTGCACGGGCTTCGCCGTCCCGCCGGGCGAGGCGGCCGACGGCCGCGGGCTGCACGCGCGGACCTTCGACGGCGCCTTCTTCGCGTGGAACGAGCGACCCGTTCTGGCGCTGGTCGACGAGCGGGGCACGACGCCCGGGGCGCGGCACCGCTACGCCGCCGTCGGCACCGCGGGGCTCGTCTATCCGGGCGGCATCTCGGGGCTCAACGACGCCGGGCTCGCCTGCTCGCTGCACCAGATGTCGACGACGACCTACTCGACGGGCGGGTCGGACGGCCGCCACGACATCGCGCCCTTCGTCCAGCAGCGGATCCTGCGCGAGGCGTCGAACCTCGGCGACGCGATCCGGATCTGCGCGGAGACGCGGCATTTCGCCTCGTGGGCGATCCTCGTCTCCGACGCGGCCAACGGCCAGTCGGTCTCCATCGAGATCAACGGGCGCGAGGGCGTCCAGCGGGTGCGCACGCTCGGGCCGGACCCGCGGCGCGTGCAGACCAACCATTTCCGCCACCCCGAGATGGCCGAGCGGTTCGACCATTTCGGCGACGCGCATTTCACGAAATCGGTCGGCAAGTGGATGGAGACGCGCGGGCGGCTCGCGACCGTCGAGGCGCGGCTCGACCTGCTGGCCGGCCAGATCGACACCGGCGCGGCGCTCACGCTCCTCGCGAGCCACGACGATCACTGGCTCGGCGGCGCGCGGCGCGCCTTCGGCCGCACGGTCTGCAAGGCCTACGGCATCATGGCGAGCGTGGCGCGGGTGGATCCCGACCGCGCGCGCGCCCGCGACGAGCTGTGGCTGACGCTCGGCGACGCCGACGGCCGGCCGGGGCCGCATGCGCGGATGGTCGGCGTCGCGATCGACTGGGAGGCGATGGACGCGCGGCCGCTGCCGGAGACGCACGAGGCGCGGAGCGTGCCCGAGGGCTATCGCGACGCGCTGGCGGCCTATGTCCGCGCCTTCCGCACGGTGGCGCGCCCGCGCACCCGGGCGGGCTATCTGCCGGGGCGGCCCGACGAGGGCACCATGGCCGGCCTGCGCGCCGAGGCGATCGGGGCGCTCGACCGGGCGGCCGCGCTCGCCGAGGCGACGCCGGGCGCCGATGTCGAGGTGGCGGTGCGCTATGTGCGCGCGCGGCTCCGCCACGAGCACGGCCAGCTGACCGAGGCCGAGCGCGACTGGGCCGATCTGCTGCGGCTCGCCACGTTGCGCGAGCCGCCGGTGCCGCTGCATCCCTACGACCGGGCGCTGATCTTCACCTTCGCGGCGGCGACCGCCCTCGCGCGGGGCGAGGCGGGGACCGGCGCCGCGCGGCTCTCCGACGCGGTCGCGTGGCGCCGGCGGGCCGCCGAGGCCCTGCCCGGGACCGGCGGGGAGCATCCCGGCTTCGCCGAACTCGCCACGCTACAGGACGCGCTGACGCGCGCGCCCGGCACCGAGCTTCCGCCGATCGACTGGGTGACCGTGGAGTGAGCCTCAGCCCGCGGCGCGCTGCGCGTCCGCCGTCACCGCCGGCTCGAGCTCGCAGATGCAGAGGAGATCGCCGTCGCCGAAGCGCATGGTGCGGACCACCGGGCGCATCGCCTCGGTGAGCGATTCGATCGGGGCGAGGTTGAGCCCGGTCTTGCCCGAGCCGAGGAGGATCGGCGCGACCATGAGGTGAAGCTCGTCGACCGCGCCCGCGTCGAGGAAGCGCGCGAGCGTCTCCGCGCCGCCCTCGACGAGGATGCGGCGGAGGCCGCGCGCGGCCAGCGCCTCGACGATCGCGGCCGGGGGAATGTGACCGTCGGGTCCGCAGGGAAGCTCGATCCGCTCGGCCCCGGCGGGCCCCCGGGTGCCCGGGCAGCCCACGGCGATCACCGGGCCCGCCCCGTCGCCCAGCATGCCGAGCGTGGCCGGCATCCGTCCGCGCGGGTCGATCACCACCCGCACCGGGTTCGGCCCGGGCACGTGGCGCGTGGTGAGCCGCGGATCGTCGGCGATCGCGGTGCCGACGCCCACGATCACCGCCTCGCAGCGCGCGCGCAGCCGGTGCAGGTGGCGCAGCGCCTCGGTGCCGTTGATGTATTTCGAGGCGCCCGAGGGCGTCGCGATCCGGCCGTCGAGCGACTGGCCGAGCTGGCCGACCACGACGCTCCCGAGCCGTCCCCCGCGGCCCGGACGGTCGCCGCAGTCGAGGCGGCGCAGGGCGAGGTCGGCGTCGTAGTCGGTCGATCGGCGCCGTAGCGGCAGGCTCTCGGGGTTCATCGGGACGGGTGCTCTCTCCGCGGGCTTCTGCTCATCAATGCTGAGCGGGAAGATTGGTTCCCGCCACCGCGGGTCGATCGGCTCCGGGCCGGGAGGCGACCGGGCGCGCCGCGTCGCGCCACGGCTGGCGCTTGATCCACGCGACGAGATAGGCCACGCCGATCAGAATGGCAAAGCCCGCGAGATTGACGCCGGCGCGGGACCAGACATCGCGCCCGACATGGTCGAGCGCCCAGCCCATCGCGCGGGCCAGCGGGATCGACACCATGAAGACCGCGAGGCTCTGTGTGCCGACCTTGCGGATCACCGGGACGGCGGCGGTGAAGGCCTCGCCCGTCAGCCACTGGCGCGTCGCCGCCGGCAGCGCGGCCCACAGGAGGACGAGCGCCGCCACGCCGAAAAGGAGCTGGTAGAGCCCGATCCGGTTGGGATGCGCCAGCAGGCGCTCGCCCTCCTCGGTGACATGCGTGAGGCCGAGCCAGTCGATCTGGAGGAGCCACGCCTCGAGGCTCGGAAGGCCTTCGCGGATCTCCTGCGCGAGCACGTGGGGCCAGAAGGCGAGGCAGACGGCGGCCGCCACCCCGAGCGCGATCCGGCCGGGCGCGCCCGGGGCGCGGAAGCCCTCGGAAAGGCGCACGCCGCGCGGGCCGACCGCCACCCAGGCGAGATAGGCGAGCGAGAGGAAATGCACGAAGCGGCCGACGCCCTGCCACGTCTTCCAGTAGACCGGCCCGATCGCCTCGCGGAGGTCCCAGAAGACCCCGCCGCCCCAGTCCTCGGGCAGATAGCCCACCTTCCAGCCATAGATCTTGTACCAGGCGAGCGGGATCGTCAGCAGCACCACCGCGGCCGCGGCCCGGATCAGCCAGCGGTTCACCGGTGGCGCGGGCAGCCAGCCCATGCCGAAGCAGAAGCCGGTGAAGAAGACGATCTGCCACGCGAACGGGTTGAAGAACCACGTCGCGTCCTCCCACGCCCATGGCACCGACGGCAGGTTCATCCAGTCGAGCCGCGCGCCGATCGCCGCGAGCGCGGCGCCGAGCCCGGCGACCTCCTCGTCGCGCACCCGGTAGGCCCAGCCCGCGAGATTGGCGGCGATCCAGGTCGCGGCCATCAGCGCGAGCACGAGCGGCGTGCCGCCGACGCGGTGGGCCAGCATCACGGCCGGGATCATCGCGAGGATCACGAGATACATCGGCAGGATATCGAAGAGGCCCGGCACGTAGGTGAGCGTCAGGAGGCCCATCAGCGCCTCGCCGGTGCGATCGAAGAGCGGGACCACCCACGGCCCCTCGATATAGGGGATCTCGCGGTTGCCGATCCCGTAGTGGTCGATCGCGAAGAGCATCGTCGCGGTGAACAGGAACACGCCGATATGCGCCCAGTAGACCTGCCAGACGCGGAAGGCGATGCGCACCGTCGCGATCGGGAAGCCCTTGCTGGCGAAGACCGCGCCGAAGGCGAGCGCCGAGGCCATGCCCGAGCAGAACACGAAGATCTCGGTGGCGTCGGAGAAGCCGAAGCGCGCGGGGATCCACAGCGTCCACGTGTTGCCCGGCGTGTGCGCCAGCAGGATGATGAACATCGCGAGGCCGCGGAAGAAGTCGAGCCGCGGGTCGCGCGGCCGCTTGCCCGCCGCAGGCGCATGGGCCGGGCCTGCCGGCCCGGCCGTGCCGCCGGATGTCTGCGCCTTGGGGGCGTTCATGGCTCTCGGGATCTCCTGCGGGCGCCGTCCGCCGGCCTCAACGCGCGTCGCCGCTCATTCCGCCGCGACCGCGGTGCGGGCGCGCGCGATGGCGGCGCGGCGGCGATCGGTGAACCCGTCCTCGGCGCCGCGCCGCGCCGCGCGATCGCGCAGCTCGGCCTCGGCCTCGGTCCAGCGGCCGGCGCGGATGCCGGCCTCGATCATCAGGCGGGAGAAGACGTCGCGCTGGGCGTGGCTGCCGCCGACGCGCTGGAGATCGCCGCGCACGGCGCGCAGCCGGTCGAAGGCGGTGGCGTAGTCGCCCGAGCGGAAGGCCACGAGCCCCACGGCGGCGGGATGGCCGGCCACGGCCGCCACCTCGTGCATGTCGTGGTCGGACCGCGCGGCGTCGGCGGCCAGCCGGGCGACCAGCCGGTCGGCCTCTCCCGCGCGTCCGTCGCCGCCGAGCGCGAGGAGGTAGTGGAGATCGGCGAACACCAGCGCCCCGTCCTCCACCCGCCCGGCCGCGAGGGTCGCGAGCTCTTCCCAGCGCTCGCCGACATCGATGCCCTCGATCTCGAGCCGGGCGAGCATCGAGGCGCCGTTGGCGATGTCGCGGTAGTCGTCGGTGCGCTCGGCCCGCACCCGGTCGTCGTAGAGCGCCAGCACGGTGTCGTGCGCGCCGAGATCGAGGTAGAAGAGCGCGAGATGCCACCACACATGCGCGGCGAAATTGTTGCAGTGCGCAAAGCGCCCGGTCTGCCCCTCGAGCCAGCGGATGCCGTCGCGGTTGCGGGCCGTCATGTCGAGGACGTGGGCGACGGCGTGGAGCGCCCAGGCGTCGTCGGGCGCGGCCTCGAGGGCCCGGCGCCCGGCCGCCTCGGCCTCGGCGTAGCGCCCGGTCTCCTCGAGCGCGAAGGCGTGGCAGCCGAGCGCGTAGCCGCGGCGCGGATGGTCGGGACCGTAGGCGGGCAGGGCGGCGGCGGCGTTGCGCGCCATGCCCCGCCGGTCGCCGAGCAGGAAGCGGATCGCGTGGTCGAGCTTCAGCGCCAGCGCGTCGCCGGGGGTCGCCGCGAGCTGGTCGGCGAGGATCGCGGCGGCCCGGCTCGGCCGGCCCGCGAGCCAGGCGGCGAGCGCGCTCACATAGGCCCGCTCGCGCCGCGTGCCGCCGGCCGCGTCGAGCGCCGCCCGGGCGCGCAGGAGC
>CAZWDE010000042.1:1774-14646 GCA_964632555.1 uncultured Limibaculum sp. | reverse complement strand
CGCCGCGCGTAGCGTAGGACAACCGGGGCCGACATTCCAGACTACACTTTGATGACAATCCTCTGCCATGCTGGGAGGACCGACGGGGGCGGGGACCGTGCCGCGACGCGCGCCCGCCCGCCGGCGCGAAAAGACCGCGACGACAGGCACGATCATGACCAAATCGATCTCCGAGCTCGAGCTCCGGCTCGGCGGCTACGCGCTCGCCACCGCCGAGATCCTCTACCGCATGCCGGACGCGCAGGCCGTGTTGCAGAGCTTCGTCTGGCAGGACTACGACATGGCGCCGCGCTTTCCGAAGCTCCGCGAGTTCCTGCATTTCTGGGAGCGCGAACTCGACGGGCCGATCCACTCGGTGCGCCTCTGCCACGCGGGGCTGGTGCAGCCGCAGGAGTTCCGCTACGGCGTCTCGGAGTTCGGCCTGCACTGACGGGCGAGGCGGCCGGCCCTCGCGCCGCCGCCGGGGGGGCGGCCCCCGGCGGCTCGCGGCGCGTCACGGCGAGTTGAGTTGTTCGGACCCGGCGAGGGGGGCACATCGACGCCATGATCCTTCGCGTGTCCCACATCCCCGCGCTTGTCGCCCTCCTCCTCCTCGCCGCGGCGCCCGCCGCCCGCAGCGCCGGGCCCGACCGGCCCGGGGCCGGGGAGGGGGCCGTGCTGGTCGAGCTCTACACCAGCCAGGGCTGCAGCTCGTGCCCGCCGGCCGACGCCGCGATCGCCGAGCTCGCCGAGCGCGAGGGGATCGTCGCGCTCTCGCTGCACGTGGACTACTGGGACTATCTCGGCTGGCGCGACACCTTCGCCTCGCGCGCCCACACCAAGCGGCAATACGCCTATCGCGACGCGCTCGGCGCACGGGTGGTCTACACCCCGCAGGTGATCGTCCAGGGCATGGCCGATGCCGTCGGCAGCCGGGTCGACAAGATCGAGCGCCTGATCGAGACCGCGCGGGCGCGGCCCGCCGGCGCGCGGCTCAGCATCCTGCGCAAGGCGGACGGCCCCGTCGCGCGCGTGACGCTGGGCGAGGGGCCGATCTCGGGGCGCTGCGACATCTACGTCGCCGAATACGACCGCACGCAGGTGGTGGACATCGCGCGTGGCGAGAACCGGGGGCGCCGCCTCGCCTACACCAATGTCGTGCGCAGCCTCGCCCGCGCCGCGATCTGGGACGGCAAGAAGCCGCTCGAGATCATGCTGCCGCGGCCGGGCGAGGGCGCGGGCGTCGCGGTCTGGGTGCAGGCGCCGGGCATGGGACCGATTCTCTCCGCGGCCAAGCTCGAGCCCTGACGCGGCCGAGCCTCAGCCCCGGCGGCTGCGGCGGGTGCGCCGCCAGCGCCGGTGAAACCAGAACCACTGCCTGGGCTCGGCGGCGATCCAGCGCCCGATGGCGGCGTTGACCTCGGCCATCGCAGCGACCGGGTCGTCGGCCGGCACCTCGGGCTCGATCCGCACCTCGAAGCGCCGCGCCGACGGCACCCGTCGCGCGACGGCGGGGACGAGCGCCGCGCCGGTGCGCTTCGCCAGCTCGGCCGCGGTGGTCATCGTCTCGGCCGGCGCGCCGAGGAAGGGAATGAGCGGCGCGCCGGAGTTCCGCTGGTCGACGAGGATCAGGATCACCCCGCCCCGCGAGAGATGGGCGATCAGGCCGCGAAGCCCCTTCGGCCCCTTCTGCAGCACCGGCTGTCCGACGCGCCCGATCAGCGCCGTGGTGTAGCGGTCGAGATACCGGTTGTTGAAGGCGCGGTAGATGATGCCGCACGGAATGCCGGCCCGCCCCGTGGCCACCCGGATGGTCTCCCAGTTGCCGTAATGCGCGCTCACGATCACCGCGCCGCGCCCTCCCGCGACGGCCCGGGCGAGGTGGTCGAGGCCGTCGGCCTCGATCGCGATGCGCGCGAGGAACCGGTCGAGATGGGCGTACTCGACCATCAGCCTCGTGAACTCGGCGCCCGCGCCGCGAACCAGACGCCGGCGGGCCGCCGCGTCGAGATCGGGGCGGACGATCGCGAGGTTCTCCTCCGCGCGCCGGCGGAACGCCGGGATCCAGGCCGCGAGCCGTCCGCCGACCGGGGCGAGCAGGCCCTCGAGCGTCCAGACGCCGACCGGCCGCGTGAGCCCGTAGAACACCGCCATCAGGGCGAAGAGGATCCATTCGCCGGCGCGCACCCGCCAGCGCCCGCGCGTCCAGACATAGGCCTCGCGGTCGGTGCGGCTCGTCACGGGCGCCGCCCCGGCCGGGTGAGGACGGCGAAGCGCGCGGCGAGGAGCAGCGTCGCGAGCAGGCAGCTCAGCACGATGGCGAGGATGAGGCCGCGCTCGGCCAGCCCGCCCGGGAAGGCGAGCGCCCAGCCGAGCGGGATCAGCACCACGAGGAAGGAGAGCGCGTAGACGCCGATCGCGACCCATGCGTCGCCGAGCGCCCGCACCGACTGGCCGAGCACGACCTGCGTCGTGTCCGGCACGAAGACGAGCGCCGAGAAGGCGATCAGTCCGGCCGCGTGGGCCGCGAGGCGCGGGTCGTCGGTGTAGACCGCCGCGATCGTGTGGTTGCCGAGCACGACGAGAAGGCCGAGCGCGCTCATGATCGCGAGCGCCGTGGCGAGGCCGCTCCAGCCCGCGAAGGCCGCCTCGGCGGGGTTGTCGCGGCCCGTCTCGATGCCGACGCGCACGCCCGTGGCGATGCCGAGCCCGAGGCCCACCATGAAGAGCGTCGACACGAGGTTGTGGCTGATCGAATAGGCGTCGAGCGCCGGGAGCCCGATCCGGCCGGCCAGCACGGTCATCGCGGCGAAGCCCGCGGTCTCGAAGCCGTTGGAGAGCCCGGCCGACAGCCCGAGCTTGCGCATCAGCGCGCCCGCGCGCCAGCCGCCGGGGCCCCAGACCGTCTCCCACGGCCCGCGCACGCCGGCCTCGCGCGCGCCGCGCTGGCCGAGGATCGCCGCGATCATCGCGCCCGCGGCGCCGAAGCGCGCGATCGTCGAGGCGAGCGCGGCGCCGACCGGCCCGAGCTCGGGCGCCCCCAGATTGCCGTAGATCAGCACCCAGTTGAGGCCGAAATTGACGGCGTTGGCCCCGATCATCACGAGGAGCGCCATGTGCGGGCGCCGCGTGCCCTCGAGATAGAAGGCCGAGATGGCGAACAGCACCTGCGCCACGAGCCCCGGCGCGAGGGCGAGCGCCACCGCGTCGGCCTCGGCCGCGATCCCGGGCTCCTGGCCGGTGAGCTCGAGGATGTCGCCCGCCTGCGCCGCGACGAGGGCCGCGATTGTCGAGACCACCGTGCCCCAGACGATCGCGCGGCACCACGCGTGCCCGCAGTCGCGCCAACGGCCGGCGCCGTAGGCCCGGCTCACCACCGCCACCACGCCGGTCGACAGCCCGATCGACATGACGAGCAGCGGGATGAAGACGGCGAGGGCGAGGTTCGCCACGCCGACCGCGCCCGGCGCGTAGCGGCCGAGCATGGCGATGTCGCAGAAGGCCATCGCGAGGATCCCGGCGCGCGAGAGCATCACCGGCCAGGCGAGGCGCAGGAGGTCGGTCACGTGGTGGCGCAGCCGCGGGCCGAAGGCGAGCGGCGCCTCGCGCGCGCGCTCGCCCCCCGTTCCGGGCGCCGGGTCGGGGGCCCTGTCGCGCATCGGGCCGCTCAGCGCGCGGGACCCGCGGCGGGCGGCACGCGGCGCACCCGTTCGCGATGCCAGACATAGAGGCCGGCGCCGACGATCACCGCGGCGCCCAGGGCGGTCGCCGCGTCGGGCAGCTCGGCGAAGACGATCCAGCCGATCAGCACCGACCAGATGAGCTGCGAGTAGTTGAACGGCGCGAGCACCGAGGCGGGCGCCTGCCCGAGCGCCCAGACGAGGCAGAGATGGCCGGCGAAGCCGATGCCGCCGATCATCGCCATGTGGGGCAGGAGCTCGGCCGGCGGCGCGACCCAGAGGAACGGCATGGCGAGGCTCGCCGCGACGCTGCCGAGGAGCGTCGTGTAGAGCATCGTCGTCCAGATGCCGTCCGCGCCCGACATCATGCGCGTCGCCACCTGGAAGCCGGCGAGGCAGACCGCGGCGCCGACCACGAGGAGCGCCGCCGGCTGGAAGACCCCGAGCCCGGGGCGGATGATGATGAGCGCGCCGATCAGCCCGAGCGCGACGCCCGCCCAGCGGCGGGGCCCGACCTTCTCCTTCAGAACGAGCGCCGCGAGGGCGGTGATCAGCAGCGGCCCGATCTCCATCAGCGCCGTCGCCTCGGCGAGCGGCAGCACCGAGAGCCCGGTGAAGAAGAGCGAGGTGGCGGCGAAGAGCAGCGCCGAGCGCGCGAGCTGCACGCGGATGTTGGAGGTGCGGAAGAGCCGCGGCAGGCTCGGCAGGAAGATCGCGAGGATCAGGAGCGTCTGCCCGGTGTAGCGCGCCCACACCACCTGCAGCGGCGGCAGCGTCTGCGCGAGGTGCTTCGCCATCGCGTCCATGCAGATGAAGACGAGCATGGCGAGGCACATGCCGGCGGCGCCGCGCGTCTCGGGCGCGAGCGCGTCGAACCCGGCGCGGGCGCGCGCGATCACGGCAGCGTCGGCCGGGCGACCCCGATCATGCAGTCGCGGGTGACAAGGCCGGCGAGGCGGGCCTCGTCCCAGTCCTCGGTGCCGGCGGGCCGCTCGGGCAACACGATGTAGCGCATGTCGGCGGTCGAATCGTGCACGCGCACCGCGACCTCCTCCGGCAGCGCGAGGCCGAACTCGGCGAGCACGGCGCGCGGCTCGCGGACGGTGCGCGAGCGGTAGGCGCGGCTCTTGTACCAGTCGGGCGGCAGGCCGAGCAGATTGCGCGGATAGCAGGAGCAGAGGGTGCAGACGACGACGTTGTGCACCGCGGGCGTGTTCTCGACCGCGACGAGCTTCAGCGCCTCGACCTCGATGCCGAGCTCGCGCGCCGCCGCCGAGCCGTCGGCCAGCAGGCGCTCGCGGTAGCCGGGGTCGGTCCAGGCGCGCGCCACCACCCGCGCGCCGAGGGCGGGGCTGCGCGCGTCCATCCGCGCGATCTGCCCGGCGATCTCCTCCGGCGTCGCGACGCCCTTCTCGACGAGGAGCTCGCGGACCGCGATCTCCATCGTCTGCCAGCGCGTCAGCGGGCCGTCCTGGTCCGCGCGGTAGGGGTGGCCGGAGGCGCTCGGGCGATCGTCGTGGTCATGCGGCATCGGCGGGCTCCAGCCAGTGCTCGAAGATCTCGGCGTCGAGCGTGTCCTGCGCCGCGGCCTCGGCGCCCCAGAGCTCGGCCATGGCGAAGCGCACCCGGTAGAGCGGGATCGCCGGGCGGCCGTCGCGGCCGTAGGCGAGCTCCTCGGGATTGGCGAAGGCGCCGCAGATCCGCTCGATCCGGCCCGTGCGGCCGCGGAGATACCAGGGCGTGCGGACATGGCCGGGCGGCGCGGCGCGGCGCACCCGCACCGTCTCGCCCGGTCGGAAGCGCGGGTCGGCCTCGAGGGGATAGGGCGGCGGGAAGGCGGGCGGGTCGACCTCGGGCAGCGGCGCGCTCATGCCGTCGCCCCCGGCCCCTGGGCCGCGCCGTAGGTCTCCCCGCGCGCGGCGATCGCCTCCATCCGGCGGCCGAGCTCGTCGACGGCGATCACGCCGCGCTCGATCAGCACCTCGGCGATCGCGGCGATCCACCGCTCGTAGTAGCTCATGCGCTCGAACGCGTCGGGGCCCATCTCCTCGAGCGCCCGGCGGAGCTCGTCCACCGTGATGAGCCCCTTGCCCCCGAGGAGCACCATCAGCGCGTCGACCCGCTTCTCCCAGAGCGCGTAGTCGTGCTCCGGGCCCGGGGCGGGCCCCGCCGCCCTGCCGCCCATGTCGTGCCAGCGCCGGCCCGTGTCGTCCATGCTGTCCACCATGGGCGCACGCTAGCCCGCGCCGCGCCGGGCGGCAAGCCTCGCGCCGGCCGGCGGGTACCGCGTCCGCGCCCCATCTGGTAGCCGGTCCGGCGACCGGGACGAGCGGGAGGCCGGAATGACGGGCGGGGTCGAGACGATCGTGGTGCTGGGCAGCTGGAGCAGCGGCACGACCGCCGTGACGGGGTATCTGCATCGGCTGGGCGCCGACGCCTGCCCGCCGCATTTCCAGTCGAACGATCCGCGCACGCCGAACACCTACGAGCCGGCGCGCCTGCGGGCGATCCTCCTCGAGGCGGTCAACCAGGACACGCTCGAGGCCCGCGCCGAGGGCCGGGCCTTCGCCGCCGCCTTCGCCGACTGGTTCGAGCCCGAACGCGACTGGGCGCGCCGCGCGGGGCACGGCCACATCGTCCTCAAGCACCCCCTGACCGCCTTCTTCCTCCCCGAAATCCGGGAGATCTGCCGGCCGAGATTCGTCGTGGTGACCCGGGCGCCGGCGCGGATCGAGGCAACCCGGGCCCGCCGGAATTGGCCGGCGGTCTTCGGCGCCGCCGGGGCGCAGGTGATCTACCGGCGGATCTTCACCGCGCTGCTCGCCGAGGGGATCGACGCGCTCTGCCTCGGGCTCGAGGGCTTCCTCGCCGACGCGGAGACCCGCCGACGCCTCGCCGGCTGGGTGGGCATGGCGCCGGCGCCCGACCGTCTCGACGCGGCGGAGACCTGGCTTTTCTGAGCGGCGGCCGGCGTCGCGGGCGCGTGCGCGGCGGTGTCTGGCGTGCCGGCGCGGGGACGCTACACTTCGCCCCACGGACGACCAGGGAGGACAGCATGTTCCGCACGATCATCGCCGCGTTCGCGGCGTTTTCGACGCCCGTTCTGGCCGGGGACACCCCCGCGCCCGACGGCGCCGAAGTCTATTTCATCGGCCTCGAGGACGGCGACACGGTCACGAGCCCCGTGACCGTGCGCTTCGGCCTCCGGGGCGCGGGGATCGCGCCCGCCGGCGTGGAGATGGCCGGCACCGGGCACCACCATCTCCTCATCAACGAGGAGCTGGAGGGGGCCGAGCTCGACGAGGCGATCCCGGCCGACGAGAGCCACATCCACTTCGGCGGCGGGCAGACGCAGACGACGATCGAGCTGCCGCCGGGCGAGCACACGCTGCAGCTCGTGCTGGGCGACCACAACCACGTCCCGCACGAGCCGCCGGTGATGTCGGAGCGGATCACCATCACCGTGGAGTGACGGGCGCGGCAGGCCCGGCCGGCGCCGCCGGGCGGGCCACGCGGCCCACCCGCCCGCCACCGCGCGGCCCGACCGGCGGGACGCCGGAGGGCGCAGGGCGGCTCAGCCGCGGGCGAAGGCGACGAGCAGATTGTTGGCCGGCATCCGCGTGATCCGGGCCGGTCCGAAACCCGCCGCCGCCGCGAGCGCGGCCACCGCCTCGAGATCGCGCACGCCCCAGGAGGGATCGCGGGCCCGGAGGCTGTCGTCGAACGCCGCGTTCGAGGGGGCGGTGTGCGCGCCGCCCTCGCGGAACGGGCCGTAGAGGATCAGGAGGCCGCCCGCCACCAGGCGGGCTCCGGCCCCCGCCACGAGGCGCTCGGCGACCTCCCACGGCGCGACGTGGATGACGTTGAGCGCGATCGTTCCGGCGAGCGGGCCGAGCTCCGGCCATCGCCCCGTGACGTCGAGCGCGAGCGGCGCCCGGAGATTGGGGCGCCCGGCGGCGGCGCGCCACGCCGCGATGCTGTCGAGATGCGCGGGGTCGGGGTCGGTGGGCTGCCAGTCGAGCTCCGGGAAGGCCGCGGCCCAGTCCGCGGCGTGCTGGCCGGTGCCTGACCCGACCTCCAGCACGAGCCCCGTTCGGCCCGCCAGCAGGGGCGCGAGGGCCTCGCGGACCGGGCCGGCGTTGCGCTCGGCCGCGGGGGCGGAGAGGCGGCCGCCGCCGACCGCGGCGCTGCGTGGCGCGGAGAACGGCGTGCTGCCGCCCCCGCCCAATTTCAGCGGGCCGCCGGGGCGATGACCATCGTCATCTGGCGGCCTTCCATCTTGGGCATCGATTCGACCTTGCCCATCGATTCGATGTCGCCGGCCACCCGCTGCAGGAGGTCGCGCCCGAGTTCCTGATGCGCCATCTCCCGGCCGCGGAACCGCAGCGTCACCTTGACCTTGTCGCCCTCGCCGAGAAACTTCGTCACCGACCGCATCTTCACGTCGTAGTCGTGCGTGTCGATGTTCGGTCGGAATTTGACTTCCTTGATCTCGGTGACCTTCTGCTTCTTCTTGGCCTCGGCGGCTTTCTTTTGCTGTTCGTACTTGAACTTGCCGAAGTCCATGATCTTGCAGACGGGCGGTGTGGCGTTGGGCGAGATCTCGACGAGATCGAGGCCCACCTCCTCGGCCATCTCGAGCGCCTCGCGCGGCGAGACCACGCCGGCGTTCTGGCCTTCATGGTCGATCAGGCGGATCTGGGGCGCGCGGATCATCCCGTTGACACGGGGGCCGGTGTCGCGGGTCGGCGGGGCGTTGTGCGGTCGTCTGGCTATGGGTCGTGTCCTTCTGTGGCGCCATGGGGCTCGGTCGAAACCACGAGGCCCGGATGCGGCGCTGCCGACCGGGCTCTGGTTCGCCCAGTATATAGCGATTGTGACGGGGCTCTGGAAGGCGCAACCGAGCGGGCGCGCGGCACCGGCGCCCATGGCCGCGCCCGGGCTCAGAGGAGGTGGCCCGACTTCGCCGCCTTGGTCGCGAGATAGGCCCGGTTGTGCCGGCTCTCGCCCACCTTGAGCGGCACGCGCTCGACGACGCGCACGCCCGAGGCCTCCATCATCGCGACCTTCGCGGGGTTGTTGGTGAGCAGCCGCACGGACGCGAAGCCCATGCGCTTCAGGATCTCGGCGCCGAGGCGGAAATCGCGCTCGTCGTCCTCGAAGCCGAGCCGGTGGTTGGCCTCCACCGTGTCGAAGCCCTGGTCCTGCAGCGCGTAGGCCCGCATCTTGTTGGCGAGGCCGATCCCGCGCCCCTCCTGGTTCATGTAGAGCAATACGCCCGCCCCGGCCTCGGCGATCTGCGCGAGCGCCGCGTTGAGCTGGGGCCCGCAGTCGCATTTCAGCGACCCGATCACGTCGCCGGTGAAGCAGGCCGAGTGGAGGCGCGCGAGCACCGGCGCGGTGCGGAGCGGCTCGCCGATCTCGACGGCGTAGTGCTCCTCGGCGCCGTCGTCCGGCCGGAAGACGAGCACCCGGCCCTGCTCGGAGAAGCGCGTCGGCACCCGGGCGGCCGAGACGCGCCGCATCGCCACCGCCGCGTCGGCCGTCCCCTCCACCATCGCGTCGGTCAGCACCGAGAGCTGCGCCGCGCGCGCGACCTCGGCCACGCGATCGGCATCCGCCCAGACCGCGAGCACGGCGGCCGGCAGGGTGCGCGCCTGCTTGGCGAGCTGCACCGCCAGCTTGTGGAGCTCCGCCGGACCGTCGCGGCGGGTCGCGTAGGGCCCCTTGAGCGGCGTCTCGAGGTCGCGCGACGGATCGGCGGTCGCGCGCACGAAGGCCGCGTCGGCGCCCGGGCCCAGCACGATCCGCGCGACCGTTCCGTCATAGGCGCGGGCGCGCAGCGTCTCGGCGCGCCGGTGCGACACCGCGAGGTCGAGCGCCTCGGGCGCGAGGGCGCGCAGATCGGCGAGGCGGCGGTCGGTCGTCGTCTCCGCCGCGAGCACCAGCGCGCCGCCGCTGTCCGGGCTCGCGCCGACGAGCGCGATCGGCGCGCCGATCCTCAGATCCGCCCGCGCGCGGCTCACCCGCTCCTCCACCGTCAGACTGAGCGCCATCCTCTCCTCCGATCCGTCCGCCGCCATATAGGCCGGCGCGACGGGCGGCGTCACCGCCCCGCCCCGCGCGACCGACCGCGCCGGCGGAATTGTTTCAGCGCGCTCACGGGAGCCGAGCCGCCCGACACGCTCGGGTGAGCCGGTGTAGCATTGCCTTCGGCCCGCGGCGCCGGATCCCATCTCTGCGCCGACGCCGGGGCATGACGCGCCGGTCAGCCGAGACACGGGAGAGCGATCCATGGCCGTTGCCAAGAAAATCCTGCTGATCGACGACGACGCCGATCTGCGCGAGGCCCTTGCCGAGCAGCTGATGATGATGGAGGAGTTCGACGTCTTCGAGGCCGAGACCGGACAGGCCGGGGTCGACCGCACGAAGACCGAGATGCACGACCTCATCATCCTCGACGTGGGCCTGCCCGACATGGACGGGCGCGAGGTCTGCAAGCTGCTGCGCAAGCAGGGCGTCAAGTGCCCGGTGATCATGCTGACCGGCCACAGCTCGGACAGCGACACGATCCTCGGCCTCGATGCCGGCGCCAACGACTACGTGCCGAAGCCCTTCAAGTTTCCCGTGCTGCTCGCGCGCATCCGCGCGCAGCTCCGCCAGCACGAGCAGTCCGAGGACGCGGTCTTCCAGATCGGGCCCTACGCCTTCCACCCGAGCCAGAAGCTCCTGATCGACGAGACCGAGCGCAAGGTCCGCCTGACCGAGAAGGAGACCAACATCCTGAAGTTCCTCTACCGGGCCGGCGGGCGGATGGTCGAGCGCGACACGCTGCTGCGCGAGGTGTGGGGCTACAACGCCGAGGTGACCACGCACACGCTGGAGACCCACATCTACCGCCTGCGCCAGAAGATCGAGCCCGAGCCGGCCAACGCGCGCATCCTCGTCACCGAGACCGGGGGCTACCGGCTCGGCGTGTGAGGGAACGAATTGCGGCGTTCGCGTGGCGGCGCGCCTTGAAGCGCCGCCGGATCGTCACCATTTGGTCATAAGGCGGCGGTTTGTCCCCCGATGCATCGTCGCCCTGCGGACGGGTTCCCCCTCACCCCGTCCGCAACCCCCTCGCAGATGAGCAGGCGCTCCGGCCCCGGCGGCCGGGGCGCCCCCCGCGTCGGTTCGCGGCTTGCGGGCCGGCCGGCCGGGCGCTAGGCCTCGCCGGGCCAGACGGAGCCCGCCGATGCCCGCCACGCCGCCGATCACCATCGCCACCTGGAACATCAACTCGGTGCGCCTGCGCGCCGATCTGGTGCTCGCCTTTCTCGAGGCCGAGCGGCCCGACATCCTCTGCCTCCAGGAAACCAAGTCGCCGGTCGACAAGATCCCCGCCGACCGCTTCGCGGCGCTCGGCTACGCCCACCTCGCGGCCCGCGGCGACAAGGGCTACAACGGCGTCGCGATCCTCTCGCGCGTGCCGCTCGAGCCGGCCGGCCACCGCGACTTCTGCGGGAAGGGGGATGCGCGCCACGTCGCGGCGCGGCTGCCGGACGGCACGGCGCTCCACAACCTCTACGTGCCCGCGGGCGGCGACGAGCCGACCCGCGCCAACCCCAAATTCGCGCACAAGCTCGATTTCGTCGCCGAGATGGCCGACTGGGGCCGCGCGCTCGAGGGCCCGGCGATCGCGGTGGGCGACCTCAACATCGCCCCGCTCGAGACCGATGTGTGGTCGCACCGGCAGATGCTGAAGGTGGTGAGCCACACGCCCGAGGAGGTCGCGGCCCTCGAGGCGGCGCGCGCCGCGGGCGGCTGGGAGGACGTGACGCGCGCCGACATCCCGCCCGAGCGCAAGCTCTACTCCTGGTGGTCCTACCGCGCGCGCGACTGGGCGCTCTCCGACCGCGGGCGGCGGCTCGACCACATCTGGGCCAAGGGGGTGGCGCGCGTGCCCGGCTCCTCGCGCGTGCTCCGCTCCTGGCGCGGCGCCGAGAAGCCGTCCGACCACGTGCCGGTGCTCGCGAGCTTCGCGATCGGCTGAGGCGCCCGGAGGGCGCGCGCGCCGCCTCCCGGCCCGACCTCGCGCGCCGATGAGCGGGCGCAGGCCCGCGAAGAGGCGCCCCTCAGAAGGGCGTGCACTCGCTCTCGTCGATCACGAAGAGCGAGGGGTCGAGGCGCACGTTCGAGCGCACCTCGTTGAGCGCCACCGTCGTGGCGTAGCCCTGCGCGTCGACGATCACCCATTGGCGCAGCTGCAGCGGCACGTCGGTGAAGATCATGGTGATCGAGCCCTGGTCCGGCGCGTCCGGGTCGATCGCGCGGACGCGCAGCTGGCCTTCGGCCCGCGTGATCGACTGCACCGCGCCCTCGGTCCGGAGGTCGACCCGGTCGCGGAGCAGAAGATCGAGCGGCGTCTCCTCGAGCGGATAGCGCTCGAAGGTCTCGATGTCGCGGTCGCAGACCCCCACCCAGAAGCCGTCGGCGATGATGAGCGCCGGGTTCGGCGGGCGGTAGTCGAACCGGATGCGGCCCGGACGGCGCATCGCGAACTCGCCGCGCGAGAGCTCGCCCTCCGGCCCCACCTGCACGAAGCTCCCCTCGAGGCTGCCGAGGCCGTTCAGGTAGTTGGAGATCCGCAGCAGGTCGGCCTGCGGCACCTGCGCGGCGGCGGGCGCGGCCAGGGCGAGCGCGAGGAGGGCGGCACGGGCGTGGCGAAGCGGCATCGGGGATCCTCTCCGGTCGGGACGGGCTCAACGGCGCGTGCGCGCGGCTCCGTCGGCGGTCGCGCACGCGATAGCGTGACCGGCGCGGCGGTGTCGAGGGGCGACGGATCGCCGAAGCCGCCGCGTGGGAAAATCGCTCACGCAGGGAACCCGAGCCGAAGGAGACCGCCATGCCTCTCGCGTCCCACGCCGCCCGCCTCGCCGCCGCCCTCGCGCTCGGCTGCGGCCTCGCCGCCGCCGCGCCCGCCCCGGCCGAGGCCGCCGGCTGCCCCCGTGCCGTCGTCGTGCCGCCGGGCGCCACGCTCTCGAAGATCGCCCTCCGCTGCGGTACCACGGTGGGCGCGCTGCTGCGCGCCAACCCGCAGATCACGCATCCCTCGCTGATCTTCGCCGGCGAGGTGCTCCGGGTGCCGCGGCCGGCATACGCGCCCGCCCGCCGGGCCGCCCGCCGCGCCATCCGCCGCGAGATCCGCCGGGAGGTGCTCCGCCGCCGCTA
>CAZWDE010000042.1:0-1674 GCA_964632555.1 uncultured Limibaculum sp. | reverse complement strand
CCGCCCGCCGCGCCATCCGCCGCGAGATCCGCCGGGAGGTGCTCCGCCGCCGCTACGGCTATTGAGCGGGCGCCGCCGGGCCATCGGATCGGGCGCTCATCGGCCCCGAGCGATGCCGCAGTCGGCCACCCAGTCCGGAGGCAGCACCTTGACCGCCACGTCGGGTGACAGGCGATTGAATGCCATGCCGCGGTAGCTCCACGAATAGGCCGTGCAGTCCTTCAGCGCGACGGCCTGCGCGCTTGTCGGCCCGGGCTCACCGGTCCAGCCATGCAGGCTGCCGACAAGGGTCCGGATCCTGATCCGGTCGGGCGAGAGCGCCTCGATCGCCGCGCGGCGCGCCCCTGTGGCCGAGAGCCCCGTGGCGAGAACGGCGACCGCGTAGGCCACGACGATCGCGGCCGACAGCGCGACCGAGGTCGCATGCCCGCTCCGGACCATCGAGGCGCCGGCCACCCCTGCGGCGGCGATCCCGAGGAGGACGAAAGGCTGCCAGTGCTCCCGCGGCACCGGCAGGGTCAGCGTCGGCAGGACGAGGGCGGAGAAGGCGTGCCCGGTCCGCACGGCGGAGGTCACCCGTGCACGACCCCGACGAGGAGCGCGCCGAGCGCGAAGGGCCGCGCCGAGCGGAGGCACGCCGCGAGCCCGAGCCCCGCGGTGACCGCGATCGGGAGGGTGCCGGGCGAGCACGCCGCGATCAGGACGACCGGGGCGATCAGCTCCTCCACGCGGCTCAGCGTTCCTCGATCAGGATCTCGCGCTTGCCGACGGCGTTGGCGGTCGAGACGACGCCCTGCGCCTCCATCTCCTCGACGAGGCGCGCGGCCTTGTTGTAGCCGATCTGGAGCTTTCGCTGGATGTAGGAGGTCGAGCACTTGCGGTCGCGCGCGACGATCGCCACCGCGCGGTCGTAGAGCGCCTCCTCGCTGTCCGCGGCGCCGAGGCCGAGCTTCTCGTCGATCAGCGCGATCTGCTCCTCGTCGCCCCCGTCGGTCACGTCGGCGAGATAGGCGGGCGGCCCGAGCGCCTTCAGGTGGCGCACCACCTCCTCCACCTCGTCGTCCGAGACGAAGGGGCCGTGCACGCGCCGCACCCGGCCGCCGGGCGCCATGTAGAGCATGTCGCCCATGCCGAGCAGCTGCTCCGCCCCCTGCTCGCCGAGGATCGTGCGGCTGTCGATCTTCGAGGTCACCTGGAAGGAGATCCGCGTCGGGAAGTTCGCCTTGATCGTGCCGGTGATCACGTCGACCGAGGGGCGCTGGGTCGCCATGATCAGGTGGATGCCCGAGGCGCGCGCCATCTGGGCGAGGCGCTGGATGCAGGCCTCGATCTCTTTGCCCGCGACCATCATCAGGTCTGCCATCTCGTCGACGATTACCACTATGAGCGGCATCGGCTCGGGTTCGATCGTCTCCGTCTCGAAGATCGGCGCCCCGGTGTCCTCGTCGAAGCCCGTCTGCACGCGGCGCTCGAACTGCTCGCCACGGGCCTCGGCCTCGCGGACGCGGGCATTGTAGCCGTCGATGTTGCGCACCCCGAGCTTCGACATGCGCCGGTAGCGCTCCTCCATCTCGCCGACCACCCATTTGAGCGCGACGAGCGCCTTCTTCGGGTCGGTCACCACGGGCGCGAGGAGATGCGGGATCCCGTCATAGACCGAGAGCTCGAGCATCT
>CAZWDE010000041.1:0-14740 GCA_964632555.1 uncultured Limibaculum sp. | reverse complement strand
CTAGATTGTGGATCTAGAGGTCCCCCGTTCGAGCCGGGGAGGCGGTACCACCCCGGCCCCACCGCGGGCGTGGCGGAGGTGGCAGGACCGGCCGGGCGCCCTGCGCCTCTGCTCCGTGCGAGGCCGCAGCGTCGCGACGCCGACGGCCGGCAGGATCGGCACCACCCAGCTGATGAGCTCGGCGCCGCCCGCCGGCGACGGATCGACCCGACGGCGGTCAACGCCGCCTCTCTCGACAGCATCGGGATCAGCACCATCCCGACCGCGGGGCGGACCGCGTCCCGCAGCGCCATCGGGCGCGAGAACGCCGCGTTTCCGGCGCGATCGAGGTGAGGATCCCGGTGACAACCGCGAGCGCCATGATCGCGAGCGATCGCCACGGGATCGCCGTGATCCGGACGACCAGGAGAGTGCCCGGGTCGCCGATCGAGCGGCCTGGACAGCACCAGGCGGTGCTGACGGCGGCGTGCCGTCAGGAGGCGCGGCAGGTCCCGTCGCGCGTCCCGATGGGGGCCGAGAGCGTCGTCTCAGCCGGTCTTTCCTCTTCGTTGACCGCGATGTAGGGCTTCCAGCGGCTGGAGGGTCGAGGAGGTGGCATGACGATCGGAGAAGCGGCGCGGGCGGCGGGCCTGCCGGTCAAGACCGTGCGCTACTACGCCGATATCGGGCTGGTGGTGCCGCAGGGGCGGAGCGTGGCCGGTTACCGGGTCTATGGCGAGACCGAGCTCGCGCAGCTCGTGCTGGCGCGGCGGGCGCGCGCCTTCGGCTTCTCGGTGGAGGAGACCCGCGAACTCCTCGACCTCTACCGCGACCGCAACCGCTCCTCGGCGGACGTCAAGCGGATCGCCGAACGTCGCCTCGCCGAGATCGACGGCCGGATGCGCGAGCTCGCCGCGCTCCGGGACGAGCTCGCGCGCCTCGTCGCGGCCTGCCATGGCGACGAGCGGCCCGACTGCCCGATCCTCACGCGCTTCGCCGGCGACGCCTGACGCGGCCCGACGCGACGCGCACTGAGGAATGTCAAGGACCGGCGCCGCGCCGGCGCCTATGTGGTCGGGGCCCGCGCATCAGGGAGACGCCGCGTTGGATCATCGACCGCCCAGAGCCGCCGCGGCGGCGGCCGAGACGCCCCGCCCGGCCGGGCCCGCGCGCCCGCCCGGGGCCGCACCGCCCGACGGACGCGGACCCCGCCCCGACGCGCACGAGACGCTCGACCGCGCGACCCGCGCGCTGATCGCCCGCATCACCGACGGGGTGTCGCCGCACACCGCCACGGCCGCCTGCGCGGACTGGATGACGCACCTCGCCCGCGCGCCGGGCCGCCAGATCGAGCTCTGGCAGCACGCCCAGCGCAACGCGGTCCGCCTCATGCTGCAATGCGTCACGCCGCTCGGCCCGGACCGCGCCGCCGACGGCTTCGCGCCCGACCGCGACGACCACCGCTTCGCCCATCCGGGCTGGGCTCTGCCGCCCTTCTGCCACTGGATGCAGGGCTTCCTCGCCGCGCAGGACTGGTGGAGCGCGGCGACCCGCGAGGTGCGGGGCATGCGCCGGCACAACGCCGAGCGCGTCGGGTTCATGGCGCGGCAGCTGCTCGACATGGCCTCGCCGTCGAACCTGCCCTGGGCCAATCCCGAAATCATCGAGCGGACGCTCGCCTCGGGCGGCACCAGCCTCTGGCGGGGGGCGAGCCGGGCCGCCGAGGACATGGTGCGGCGGGCCGCCGGGCTCGCGCGGCCGGAGACCACGCGCTTCCGGGTCGGCGAGGATCTTGCCTGCACGCCGGGCCAGGTGGTGTTCCGGAACGATCTGATGGAGCTCATCCAGTACGCCCCGCAGACCGAGAGGGTGCGGCCCGACCCGATCCTGATCGTGCCCGCCTGGATCATGAAATACTACATCCTCGATCTCAGCCCCCAGAACTCGCTGATCCGCTACCTCGTGGGCGAGGGCTTCACCGTCTTCACGATCTCCTGGTGCAACCCGACGGCCGAGCAGCGCGACCTCTCGCTCGACGACTATCGCCGCAGCGGGGTCGAGGCGGCGCTCGACGCGGTCTCGGCCATCGTGCCGGGGCGGCGGGTCCACACCTGCGGCTACTGCCTCGGCGGCACGATCCTCGCCATCGCCGCGGCCAAGCTCGCGCGCGACGGCGACACGCGGATCGCCTCGGTGAGCCTCCTCGCCGCGCAGACCGACTTCACGGCGCCGGGCGAGCTGATGCTCTTCCTCGACGAGAGCGAGGTCGCGTTCCTCGAGGACATGATGTGGGACCAGGGCTATCTCGACCAGCGCCAGATGCTCGACGCCTTCCGCGCGCTCCGCTCGCGCGATCTCGTCTGGTCCCGGGCGGTGAAGCGCTACTGCCTCGGCGAGGACGAGGAGGACATCGACATCACCGCCTGGAACAAGGACGCGACGCGCATGCCCTATCGCATGCACTCGCAGTACCTGCGCGGGCTCTTCCTCGAGAACCGGCTGACGGCCGGCCGCTTCGCGGTCGAGGGGCAGGTCATCGCCCTCCGCGACATCGACGTGCCGTTCTTCGTGCTGGGCACCGAGCACGATCACATCGCGCCCTGGCGCTCGGTCTACAAGACGGCGCTGTTTGCGGACACCGAGCTGACCTTCGTGCTGACCGCGGGCGGGCACAACGGCGGCATCCTGAGCGAGCCCGGCCACCGGCGGCGGTGGTACCGCATCGGGACGCGCCAGCCCGACGACCGCTACACCGACCCCGACCACTGGTTCGCCGCCCACGCGCCGCGCGAGGGGTCCTGGTGGCCCGAATGGGCGGCCTGGCTGACGGCGCGCTCGGCGGACGAGCCGGTGGCGCCGCCCGATATGGGCGCGGCGGGCGCGGGCTATCCGCCGCTCGGCCCGGCGCCCGGCGTCTATGTCCACCAGAGCTGAGGAGAGGATCGGCCGCCGGGCGCCCTGCCCCGCCCCGACGGCCGCGACCGAAACAAAAATGTCTCGCAACCTGGCCGCCAAGCTGTGCCATGGTTCGTTGCGAAGTTCGGAGGCGAACGGTGTCTGAGTCTGTCGTGCTGCACCAGAAGGTGCTCTCGATCGTGGGCGAGATCATGCAGATCGCCCTGGCGGACACGGCCGGCGCCGCCGAGCGCGGACCGGCCTTCGGCGACCTCGCGGAGGTGCTCGACGACGACGAACGGCCGCGCCTCGCGCAGGTGGTCCGGCTCGACGAGGGCGTGGCGTCGCTTCAGGTGTTCGCCGGCAGCAAGGGCCTCTCGACCCGCTCCCGGGTGCGCTTCCTCGGCCGCGCGCCGGACGTCGTCTACTCGCCGAACATCCTCGGGCGGGTCTTCGACGGCACCGGCCGGCCGATCGACGGCGGCCCGCCGCTCGACCTCGACGGGCGCATCGAGATCGCGGGGCCGTCGGCCAACCCTTCGCGCCGACGTCTCGCCTCGAAGATGATCCGCACCGACGTGCCGATGATCGACATCTTCAACAGCCTCGTCGAGAGCCAGAAGATCCCGATCTTCTCGGTCTCGGGCGAGCCCTACAACGCGCTCCTCGCCCGCATCGGCATCCAGGCCGACGCCGACATCGTGGTCTTCGGCGGGCTCGGCCTGCTCTACGACGACTACTGGAGCTTCCTGCGCCAGTTCGAGGACGCGGGCGTGCTGGCGCGCACCGTGATGTTCGTCAACCAGGCCTCCGACCCGATCGTCGAGCGGATGCTGGTGCCCGACATGGCGCTCGCGGTGGCCGAGCGTTTCGCGGTCGAGGAGAAGAAGCGCGCGCTGGTGCTGCTCACCGACATGACCGCCTATGCCGACGCGCTCAAGGAGGTCGGCATCTCGATGGAGCGCGTGCCGTCGAACCGCGGCTATATCGGCGATCTCTACAGCCAGCTCGCGCGGCGCTACGAGAAGGCGGCGGATTTCGAGGGCGCGGGCTCGGTCACGATCCTCGCGGTCACCACCATGCCCGGCGGCGACGTCACCCACCCGGTGCCGGACAACACCGGCTACATCACCGAAGGCCAGCTCTACCTCCACAGCGGCGTGATCGACCCGTTCGGCTCGCTCTCCCGGCTCAAGCAGCACGTCATCGGCAAGGAGACCCGCGAGGATCACGGCGCGGTGATGAACACCATGGTCCGCCTCTATTCCGAGGCGCGCGACGCCCAGCAGAAGCAGGCGATGGCCTTCGAGCTGTCGGACTACGACGAGCAGCTGCTGCGCTTCGGCCGGCTGTTCCGCGAGCGCTTCATGGACATCGAGGTCTCGCTGCCGCTCGACACGGCGCTCGATCTCGGCTGGAAGACGATGGCCGAATGCTTCCGGCCCGAACAGCTGCTGATGAAGCAGTCGCTGGTCGACAAGTATTTCCCGGCACGGGCCCGGGGGTGAGCCGATGGCCCGCCTGTCGCTCAACAAGGCGCAGCTCGCGCGCGAGAAGCAGGGCCTCGGTGTCTACCGGCGGTTCCTGCCCGCGCTCGATCTCAAGCGCAAGAAGCTGATGGCCGAGCGGGCCAAGGCGACCGCGCGCGCCCGCGAGCTCGACGCCGTGATCGCGGCGCGGATCGAGGAGGTGGGCGCGGAGATCCCGATGCTGGCCGACACCACGGTCGACCTCGACGGGCTGGCGCGGGTCGCGTCGGTCGAGATCGGCGAGGCCAACGTGGTCGGCCAGCCGGTTCCGGTGCTGGAGCGCGCAGAGGTCGAGATCGCGCCCTACGGGTATCTGGCGCGCCCGCACTGGGTCGACCCGGTCGCCGAGCGGCTGGCGGAAATGGTGCGCCTCCGGCTCGAGGCGCGGATCGCGCGCCGCCAGATCGCGCTGCTCGACCGCGCGATCGCCAAGGTGACGCGGCGCGTCAACCTCTTCGAGAAGGTGCTGATCCCGCAAGCCCGCGAGAACATCCGCCGCATCCAGATCGCGCTCGGCGACCGCGACCGCGCGGCGGTGGTGACCTCCAAGATCGCCAAGCGCAAGCGCGAGGCCGCCGCATGACCATCGTGCCGATGAAGCGGCTCATGCTCTGCGGCATGGCGCGGGAGAAGGAGGCGGTGCTCGCCGAGCTGCAGGAGCTCGGCTGCCTGCACCTCGTGCCGCTTCGCAAGGCCGCGCCGCTCGACCCGCCGGACGCGGCGCGGCGGCGCCGGGCCGAGGCGGCCTATCGCCATCTCGCCCACGCCCCGCGCTGGCGCCGGCCGTGGCCCGCGGCCAAGGCGATCGACCTCGACGCGGTGATCGCGGCCACGCTCGCCAACAAGGAACGCCTGCGCCTCGCCCGCGACCGGCGGGACTTTCTGGTCGAGCGGATCGAGGGGCTGGAGCCCTTCGGCGACTTCCGCCTGCCGCCCGAGGGGGCGCTCCGCGGCCGCAAGCTCTGGTTCTACAGGCTGCCGGTCAAGGACCGGGCCGCGCTCGACCGCATCGACCTGCCCTGGCAGATCATCGGGCGCGAGGGCACGATGCTCGCCGTGGCGGTGATCGCCGAGGCCGAGCCGCCCGCCGATCTCCTGCCGGTGCCGCGCACCCACACGGGCGCGACGCCGCTGCCCGCGCTCCGCGAGGAGCTCGACGGCGTCGAGATCGAGATCGAGCAGGCGGAGGACGAGCTGGCCGAGCTCAGCCGCAACCGGCTCGCGCTCGGGCTCCATCTCGCCCGGGCGCAGGACGCGGACGATCTCCGCGCGGCCGCCACGCTGACGCGCGACGCCGACCCGGTCTTCGCCCTGATGGCCTGGGCCCCGGCGCCGGCGCAGGACGCCATCGAGGCGCTGGCCCGCCGGCGCGAGCTCGCCGTCCAGTTCGAGGATCCCGGCCCGGACGACGACCCGCCGACGCTGCTCGAGAACCCCGGGCGCTTCGAGGGGGCGGGCTCGATCACCACCTTCTACATGACGCCGGGCTACCGGAGCTGGGACCCGAGCCTGATCGTCTTCGTCTCGTTCAGCATCTTCTTCGCGATGATCGTGGCCGACGCGGGCTATGCGGCGCTCTTCGCCGTGGGCCTCGCGCTCGGCTGGCGGCGGCTCGGCCGCTCGGCCGAGGGCGTGCGCTTCCGCACCCTCGGCGGCGTCGTCGTGGGCGCGGCGGTCCTCTACGGCGTTCTCTGCGGCAGCTATTTCGGCGTCGCGCCGGCCGAGGGAAGCCTGCTCGCCAGCCTCGCGATCGTCGACCTCAACGATTTCGAGCTGATGATGCGGCTCTCGATCCTGATCGGGGTGCTGCACCTCTCGATCGCGCATCTGAACGGCGTGGTGCGGGGCTGGGGCACCGGCGCGGCGGTGGCCAAGGGCGGCTGGGTCGTCGTCACGCTCGCCGGGCTCGCGATCTGGCTCGCCCCGTCGACCCTCGCCTATGTCGGGGTCGCGGCGGGCCTCGCGATGGTCTTCGTGGGCTCCGGGCTCGACCGGGCGGTCGAGACGCCGAGGGACTGGCTGATGCGCCTCCTCGACGGCGCGATGGGGCTCACCGGCGTCACCAAGCTCTTCGGCGACGTGCTGTCCTATATGCGGCTCTTCGCCCTCGGCCTCGCGAGCGCCTCGCTCGCGGGCACCTTCAACGATCTGGCGGGCAAGATGGCCGGCGGGCTGCCGGGCGTCGGGGTGCTGCTCGCCGGGCTGCTCCTGCTCTTCGGCCACGGCGTGAACATCGCCCTCGGGCTGATGAGCGGCGTGGTGCACGGGCTCCGGCTCAATTTCATCGAATTCTTCGGCTGGGGGCTCGGCGAGGAAGGCCGGCCCTTCCGGGCCTTCGCGCGACGGGAGAGACCATCATGAACGAACTCGTGATCGCCCTCGGCTGGGTGGGCATCTTCGGCGCCATGGCGCTCGGCGCGCTCGGCAGCATCATCGGCTGCGCCATCGCGGGCCAGGCGGCGATCGGCGCGATGCTCGAGACCGACGGCGGCTACGGCCGCTTCGTCGGCATCTCGGCGATGCCGTCCACCGGCGTGATCTACGGCATCGTGGTGATGTTCTCGCTGAACCAGGAGGTGACCGCGACGAACGGCGGCGCGCTCTTCGCCATCGGCACGCTCGTCGGGCTCGCGCTCCTCTACGGCAGCCTGTGGCAGGGGCGCGCCTGCGCCTCGGCGATCATGGCCTCCAAGGACAAGCCCGAGATCTTCGGCCTCTCGCTCGCCCCCGCGGCGATCGTCGAGGGGTTCATGGTGTTCGTCTTCGTCTTCGCGCTCGTCCTCGCGGGCGGCATTCCGAGCTGAACGGGGGACCGCGGCGATGAACGACACCACCGCGCAATCGACCTCGGCCGGCATCGAGGCGCTGATCGACCGGCTCCGCCGCGAGGGGGTCGACGAGGGACGCGCCGAGGCGGAGAAGATCGTCGCCGAGGCGGAGAGCCGCGCCCGCAGCCTGCTCGACACCGCGAGCCAGCGCGCGACGGCCCGCCTCGAGGAGGCGGAGGCCGAGGCCGCGAAGCTGAAGCGCGCCGGCGAGGACGCGCTCCGCATCGCCATGCGCGACGCGCTGCTCGAGCTCAAGGAGGCGTTCTCGGTCCAGTTCGCGCGCCAGGTCGAGGGCATGATCGTCAAGGCGATGCAGGACGAGGAACTCCTGAAGCGCATGATCCTCGAGGTGGCGGGGCGCGCCCGCGAGGAAGCCGCGGTCGACGCGGCCCGCGAGGTCGAGGTGGTGCTGCCGCGCACGCTCGTCAGCCTCGACGAGCTCAGGCGAAAGCCCGAGGAGCTGCGCGAGGGCTCGCTGACGCAGTTCGTCGTCGCCACCGCCGGGGACCTGCTGCGCTCGGGCCTGACCTACACGCGCTCGGACGACGACAGCGAGGGCATCCGCCTCGTGCTGACCGAGGAGGGTCTGGTCGTCGACCTCACCGACACGGCGGTCGCCAGCGTCATCCTGCGCCACCTGCAGCCGCGCTTCCGCGCCCTGCTCGAGAGCGTCGTCTACTGAGGCGGTCCGATGGCACCGGCGGGCGAGGACTACATCCAGCTGATGGCGAGCCTGCCCGCGCTCGGGCCGATCCTCGCCGCCCGCTATCCGCCGATCAACCGCGCGCGGCTGCAGGCCCGGCTGCGCCAGCTGCGGCCCGAGCACCAGGTCGAGCTGCAGAAGGTGGCCGATCTTCTCGACTGGTCGCGGCTGCCGCTCCGGGCCGACGATCGCGAGATCGTGCTGCGCGCGCGGCGGGTGATCCCCACGCTCGCCTCCCCGACGCTCGCCGAGCTCGCGCGCGACCAGCTCGAGCTGCGGACCCTCGTCGCGGCGCTCCGCCGGCGCCAGGCCGGTGCGGAGGCTCCGCCGAGCGACCCCGACTGGGGCTATGGCCGCTTCGTGAAGCGGATCGCCGAGAACTGGCGCGACCCGGGCTTCGGCGTCGTGCGCCGCTTTCCCTTCGTGCTGCGGGCCCGCGCGCTGCTCGAGGCGCGCGACGCGAGCGGCTTCGAGCGGATCGTCCTCGAGGCGGCGTGGCGCGAGGCGGACCGGCTGGCGCTCGGCCACGTCTTCGATTTCGAGGCGGTCGCCCTCTACGTGGTGCGCTGGATGCTGCTCGACCGCTGGACCCGCTACGACGCGCAGGCGGCCGCCGCGCGCTTCGCCGCGCTGGTCGACGCCGCGCTCGCCGGCGCCCCCGATCTGACCGAGGTTCCGCAGCCACCGAGGAGGGGTCCCGCATGAGCGCCCGCACCGAGAGAGCGGAGGCCGGCGCCTCCGCGGGTCCCGCGCCCACCGCGCGCATCGCGTCCGTTCAGGAGGACCTCGTCCGCCTGAGGCTCACCGACCCCGACACCCAGCGGCTCGTCAAGAACGAGGTGGTCTACATCCGGCCGGGCCGCGCCCCCGACGAGCGGCTGAAGGCCGAGGTGCTGCGCGTGGTCGGCGCCGAGGCGGACGCGCAGGTCTACGAGAGCACCGTCGGGATCGGGCTCGGCGACCCCGTGGAGCAGACCGGGCGGCTTCTCTCCATCGATCTCGGACCGGGGCTTCTCGGGCAGGTCTACGACGGCCTGCAGAACCCGCTCGAGGTGCTCGCGCAGGACCACGGCACCTTCCTGCCGCGCGGCGTCGCGGCGCCGGGCCTCGCGCCCTCGGCGAAATGGTCCTTCACCGCGACGGCGCGCATCGGCGAGAGGGTGACGGGGGGCGACGTCCTCGGGACCGTGCCCGAGGGCTCGATCTCCCACAAGATCATGGCGCCGTTCGACATCGACGAGCCGGTCGAGGTGAGCTGGATCCGCACCGGCAGCCTGACCGTCGCGGAGCCGGTCGCGCGGCTGCGCGACGCGGCCGGCGCCGAGCGCACCGTGACCCTCGCCCAGGAGTGGCCGGTGCGCCTCGCCCTGCCCCGCCGGATGCTCGTGCGGCGGGCCTCGCTCCGGCAGTACCCGTCGGAGCCGATGATCACCGGGCAGCGGCTGATCGACACCTTCTTCCCGATCGCGCGGGGCGGCACGGCCTGCATCCCGGGCCCCTTCGGCGCCGGCAAGACCGTTCTGCAGAACCTGATCTCGCGCCATGCCGACGTCGACATCGTGGTCGTCGTCGCCTGCGGCGAGCGCGCGGGCGAGGTGGTCGAGACGATCCGGGAGTTCCCGCGCCTCAAGGACCCGCGCACCGGCGGCTCGCTGATGGACCGCACCGTGATCATCTGCAACACCTCCTCGATGCCGGTCGCGGCGCGCGAAGCGTCGATCTTCACCGGGATCACGATCGGCGAGTACTACCGGCAGATGGGCCTGCGCGTGCTGCTCATCGCCGACAGCACGTCGCGCTGGGCGCAGGCGATGCGCGAGACGAGCGGGCGCCTCGAGGAGATCCCGGGCGAGGAGGGCTTTCCCGCCTATCTCGACAGCGCGATCAAGGGGATCTACGAGCGCGCGGGCGTGCTGCGCACCAACGACGGCAGCGTCGGCGCGCTCACCATGATCGGCACCGTCTCCCCCGCCGGCGGCAATTTCGAGGAGCCGGTCACCCAATCGACTCTGAGCGCGGTGAAGTGCTTCCTCGGCCTCTCGGCCGAGCGCGCCTACAAGCGGTTCTATCCGGCGGTCGATCCGCTGCTCTCGTGGTCGCGCTATCGCGGGCAGCTCGCCTCGTGGTTCGGCGCCGAGCTGGGCCATGACTGGGTGGGCCGCGTGGCGGAGATGGAGGAGCTGCTCGTCCGGCGCAACGAGGTCGAGAAGATGATCCAGGTGACGGGCGAGGACGGCGTGACGCTCGAGGACTTCGTGGTGGCGCAGGCCGGGCTCTTCCTCGACATGGTCTACCTGCAGCAGGACGCCTTCGACGAGGTCGACGCCGCGGCGCCGCTGGCGCGCCAGAAGGAGCGGTTCGATCTCGCCTACCGGCTGATCACCCGCACCTACGCCTTCGAGAACAAGGGCGCCGCGCGCGAGCATTTCACGAAGCTCACCGGCCTCTTCAAGAACCTCAACTACGCGCGCCCGGGCTCCGACGAGGAGACGCGGCTGAAGGGCGAGATCGACGCGCTCGACCGCGCGGTTCCGGTGATCGCGGTCGAGGCCGGCGCGGCGGCGGACCCGGCCGCCTGACCGGGCGAAGCCGGGCTTGACGATCGTCAACGACGCCCGCGCCCGCTCTGCCAGACCGGAGGGGATCGGCCCGGTTCGGGGCCCGTTCGGGCGAGGTGGCGCCATGGCCCTCGGGCAGGACAGTCTCGACGCCTACAAGCCGGCGGTGATCGCCCGCCTCGTCGAGGACGCGGCGATCGCCAAGGTCGCGCTGCCGACCGGGAGGCTCCTCGCGCTGGCCGTTCTCGCGGGCGCCTTCATCGCGCTCGGGGGCGCGTTCTTCCTCGCCGTGCTGTCGGGCGCGGATCCCGGGCACGGGCCGACGCGCCTCGCCGCCGGAACGGCCTTCGCGCTCGGGCTCGTTCTGGTGATCGTCGGCGGGGCCGAGCTCTTCACCGGCAACGCGCTGATGGTGATGGCCGCGGTCGACGGCCTGATCGGGACCGGCCAGCTCCTGCGCAACTGGGCGCTCGTCTTCCTCGGCAATCTGGCCGGCGCCCTCGCGATCGCGGCGCTGATGCGCGGCAGCGGCCTGCTCGAGGCGGGGCTCGGCGACCTCGCCCGGCGGGTGGCGGAGGCGAAGATGGCGCTCGGCTGGTCCGAGGCGGTGTGCCGCGGCGCGCTCTGCAACGCGCTCGTTTGCCTCGCGGTCTGGCTCACCTTCAGCGCGCGCTCGGCGGGCGGCAAGACGCTGGTGATCCTGCTGCCGATCGCCGCCTTCGTGGCGCTCGGCTTCGAGCACTCGGTCGCCAACATGTTCCTGATCCCGCTCGGCATCGCCGCGGGCGCCGAGGGCGGATGGCGCGAGGTGGCGGCCAACCTCGTGCCCGTGACGATCGGCAACGTCCTCGGCGGCGCCGGCGGGGTCGCGCTCGCCTACTGGTGCGCCTACGGGCCCGACCGCCCGCCGAAGGAGCCGGGCCCCGCCGAGGGCGGCCGCTCCCGCCCCGGCGAGGGCGCTACTTCGTGACGGCCCAGTAGCGCGCGAACGACACCGGTCCGCCGGCGCTGAACCCGGCCACGCCGGCCCGGCGCGCGGTCTGCTCGACCTGCTGGAAGGCCACGACGAAGGGCGCCTCGGCCATCACCTCGCGCTGGATCTCGCGGTAGAGGGCGGCGCGCTCCTCGGGGTCGAGCTCCTGCGCGGCCCGGTCGGTCATCGCCGAGAGCTCCGGGATCAGCCAGCCGGTGCGCCAGGCGATCTTGCCGCGCTGGTTGGCCTCGTCCGAGTTGTCGGTGTTGTGCACGAAGGCCCCGACGAGGGCGTGCGGGTCGGGGTATTCGGGCCCCCAGCCGCCGACCCACATCTCGAAGTTGCGGTTGCGATAGCGGTCGCGGTTTTGCGCGCTCGACTCGACGAGGAGCCGCGCGTCGAGGCCGATGCCGGTCAGGCTGGACTGGAGGGACTGCGCCATCTCGACCCGGTAGGGCTCCGTGCGCACCGCGATCTCGACCGCGAACCCGTCGGGGAACCCCGCCTCGGCGATCAGCGCCCGTGCGCGCTCGGGATCGTAGGCGAAGGGCCGCTCGGTGACGGCGCCGAGATAGCCCTCGGGCACCACCGCCTGATGGATCGTGAACTGGCCTTTGAGGAAGCTCCCGGCCATCCCCTCGTAATCGACGAGGTGGCGCATGGCGCGCCGGACCTTCGGATGCGCGAAGGCCGGATGGCGGACGTTCATCGCGATGTAGGCGATGCGCGCCTTGCGCTCGCTGTCGACCGCGAAGCCCGGGCGCTCGGCGAGCGCGGCGATGTCCTCCGGCGCGAGGTTGCGGGCGATGTCGACATCGCCCTGCTCGAGGAGCAGGCGCTGCACCGCGCTTTCGGGGATGTGCCGCACGATCACGCGCGCGATCGCCGGCGCGCCCGGCCGGAACGCCGGGTTGGCCTCCAGCACGTAGCGCTCGTTGCGGACCCACGAGACCAGCCGGTAGGCGCCCGAGCCCGCCGAGCGCGTGCTGAGCCAGCCATGGCCCCAGTCGCCGTCGGTCTCGTTGGCCCGGACGAGCGCGCTGTCGACGACCGAGCCGACCGAGCCGCTGAGGCAGGCGAGGATCAGCGAGGGCGCGAACCGCTCCGCCGTCTCCAGCCGGAACGTGCGCTCGTCGACCGCCCGCAGCCGCTCGGTCATGTTCTCCGCGGTGAAGCCGAACTGCTTCAGCAGGAAGGCCGGCGTCCTGTTCATCGCGATCGCGCGGTGCAGCGAGTAGGCGACGTCGCGCGCCGTCACCGGGTTGCCCGAATGGAACGTCAGCCCCTCGCGGATCCGGAAGGTGATCACCCGGCCGTCCTCCGAGATCGTCCAGCTCTCCGCGATGTCCGGCTGCACGCCGGCGTCGGGGTCGTCCGGGTCGAAGCGCACGAGCCCGCCATAGAGATTGTTCAGCAGATCGTAGGCGACGGTCTCGAAGGCGGCCTGCGGATCGAGGGTGGTCAGCGAATCGATCGCGTTGGCGATCACCAGCACGTCGGGCGGCGTCTCTGCGGCGGCCCGCGGCGCGCCGGCGGCGGCGAGAGCGAGCAGGAGGCAGAGGGTCGAACGGACGACGAAACGGATCATGGCGCACCCTCCCACGGGCCCGCGTTTGGCGAGCGGGCGCGACGCTAGTCGCGCCGGCCGGCCCTTGCAATGCCGAGGGCGCGGGTCCGGGCCGCGCGAAGGCTTGCATGCGCGCGCGGAGCGGCCATAAAGCGCGAGACGACCGACGAGCGAGAGGAGACCGGGGCCGTGGAGCCACGCGACGACGAGAACCTGCTGATCATCCGCCTCGCGACCGGCGCGGTGGTGATCGAGCTGCTGCCCGAGGTGGCGCCGCTCCATGTCGAGCGGATCCGCGAGCTGACCCGCGCCGGCGAGTACGACGACGTCGCCTGGCACCGCGTGATCGACGGGTTCGTCGCGCAGACCGGCGACGTCCAGTTCGGCGATCTCGAGGACGGCTACGACCCCGCGCTCGTCGGCACCGGCGGGTCCGATCTGCCGGACCTGCCGCCGGAATTCTCGGACATCTCCTTCGAGCGCGGCGTCGTCGGCATGGCGCGCGCGCAGGCGCTCGACAGCGCGAACAGCCAGTTCTTCATCATGTTCGAGGACACCCCCTCGCTCGACGGCCGTTTCACGGTCTTCGGCGAGGTGGTCGCGGGCCTCGAATTCGTCGACCAGATCAAGCGCGGCGATCCGGCGGCGAACGGCGCGGTGACCGATCCGGACCGGATCGTCGACATCGAGATCCTCGCCGATCTCGGGCCGGAGGACGGGCTCGGCCAGGGCCTCTCGGTCGAGGAGGCGCGCGAGGTCGCGCTGCTCTACGACGCCGGGCTCGACCTCGACGGGGCGATCGACCTCACCGGGCTCAACGCCTCGATCGATGCGCGCGAGGCGGGGCTCGGCATCGACGAGTTCGCCGACGCCATCCTGCTCAGCTCCGAGTTCGAGGAGAATTTCGGCGACGCGCTCGACCCGGACGACCCGAACTTCCTCGACGACGACGCGTTCGTGCGCGCGATGTACGAGGTTGTGCTCGACCGTGAGAGCGACCAGGCGGGGTTCGACTTCTGGCGCTCCGCGCTCGACGCGCCGGAGTTCGACCGCGCGACGCTGCTCCGCGCCTTTGCGGCAAGCCCGGAGAACGTCGAGGATCTGCCGGCGCTCGCGGGCCTGGCCGAGGTGATCGCCGGGGAGTGGGCGATCCTCGCCTGAGCGGGCCGCCGGTGGTGCCGGGGGCGCGGCGGCGCGCGCCCCCGTCCGCGCTCAGGCGTTCTGGCGCTCGCTGATCAGGCCCTTGACGATCGCCACGCACATCAGCAGCAGCACGATCGTGAAGGGCAGGCCGGTGGAGATCACCATGGCCTGCAGCGCGGTGAGCCCGCCGCCGACCAGCAGCACGATCGCGACCGCTCCCTCGAAGGTGCACCAGAAGACGCGCTGCGGCACCGGGGCGTTGATCTTGCCCCCGGCGGTGATCGTGTCGATCACGAGGCTGCCGGAGTCCGACGACGTCACGAAGAAGACGATGACCAGCACGATCGCGATCGTCGAGGTGATCGCCGCCAGCGGCAGGCCATCGAGCATCGCGAAGAGCGACAGGGGCGGGTTGTAGGCGTCGATCACCTGCGCCTTGACGGCGCTGCCGGCCGGATCGGTCAGCACCTGGTCCATCGCGGTGCCGCCGAACACCGCCATCCAGAGCACGCAGACGAGCGAGGGGATGATCAGCACGCAGATCATGACCTCGCGCACCGTGCGC
>CAZWDE010000040.1:0-14747 GCA_964632555.1 uncultured Limibaculum sp. | reverse complement strand
GGGCCGGCGGCCAGCGCCGCCGCCCGCGGGTCGGCCTCGGCGGCGGCGACGAGCGCGCCGGCGACGGCCGCCCTCAGACCGGGACGCCCGCCGCGCCCCTGCACCGCGAGCCCCGCCATGGCCGCCTCGCGAAGCTCCGGGCCCTGCCCGGAAAGCAGGCGCTGCGCGACGTCCTCGACCGCCGCCGCCCCCTCGCGCTCCACATAGGCGGTGACCCAGGCGCCGAGGTCCTGCGCGAGGCCGTGGCGCGCCGCCGCGTCGATCGCCTGGCGCACGACCCCGGTCGCGCGCGGGTCGGGATGGAGCCCGACGAGCAGGGCGCGGACCGGGCGGAAGGGGATCCCGTCGGGCTCGCGGAGCCTCCGGACGAGCGTCGCGAGGGGCGTCCGCGGCTCGATCCGGCGCAGGAGCGCGTAGGGCGCGCGGGCGATCTCGGCGAGGGCGAGCCGCCGGACCGCCGGGTGCGCGTGGTCGAGCCGCGCGGCGAAGAAGGCGACGCGGCGCGGATCGGCGGTGCCCTCCCAGCCCCGGCCCTCGGCGAGGACGGCGCGCGCGAGACCGCGCATCGCGGCGTCGCCATGGGCCAGCAGCGCCCAGCCCCGGCCCTCGGCATGGGCAAGCAGCGCCCCGTCCTCGGGGTCGCGCGCGAGGCGGCGGCGCGCCGCGCTGTCGACGAGGAACGGGATCGGCGGCAGGCGGCTTGCCGGATCGCCGGCCAGCCGGCGCACCGGCGTGTAGGCGAAGGGCGCCTCGGCCGAGGGGCGCGCGAGGACCACGGCCTCGGCCCCGAGCATCCGGTCGGCGATCGTCTCCCCGGGCAGCGTGAGGCAGACCGGGCAGGCGCGCGCGGGCGCGGCGCCGAGAAGGAGCCACGCGGCGAGGAGCGCGGCGAGGCGGAGCGCGCCGGGCCCGGCCATCACGGCCCCCGCCCGATGCCGGGGCGGAGGATGGGCCGGCCATCGCCGCCGGGGATGGGCCGGACACGACCCCACACCCCCCCAGGCCGCCCCGACGGGGGCGGGCGCCGGCATCTTGGGAAGAGCGGCCGCTCGCATCGTGAAGCCCTCTGAGCTCTGGCAGGCCGGCGCACGGCCGGCCCGACGCTGCCATTAGAGCACAGACTGCCGCCTTCGCAGACCGCCGGATGCGCGCGGGCGGCGCGTCGACCGTGACGCGGGCCCGGCGCGCCGCTATGGAACGGGGATCGCCGTCGCGGGGCCCGATGTCCGATCTGATCCTTCACGCCGCCACCTTCGCCGCCGCGCTGTTCCAGTCGGTGACGGGCGTGGGCTTCGGCATGATCGCGGGCCCGGTGGTGCTGATCGTGCTCGACGATCCCTCGGCGGTCGTCGTCTCGGCGCTGATGAGCTGGCTGATCGCGCTCGTCCTGCTGCCCGCCCTCTGGCGCGCCGCCGACCGCCGGCTGCTCGGGCGCCTGCTCGCCGGCGCCGCGCTCGGCATGCCGCTCGGCGCCGCGCTGCTCGGGCTCGCCCCGATCGCGCTGCTCAAGCTGCTCGGGGGCCTCGCGATCGCGGCGCTGACCGCGTCGATGCTGCTCGCGCGGCGCGCCGCGCCCGGGCCGCGCGGGCGGCCGGGGCCGGGCGGGGACTATCTGGCGAGCGGCCTCGCCGGGGTGCTGGGCGCCGCCCTCGCCATGCCGGGGCCGACCGCCGCGATCCGGCTGGCCGGGCTCGGCCACGCCAAGGCGACCGTGCGCGCGACGATGGTGGCGTTCTTCGCCGCGATCTGGCCGGCGATCCTGCTCGGCCAGTGGGCGAGCCTCGGGATCGGCGCCGCGACCCTCGACACGGCGCTGACGCTGGTGCCGGCGACGCTTCTCGGGCTCGCCGCCGGCCACGTCGCGGCCGAGCGGTTCGGCGAGCGCGCCTTCCGGCGGATCGTGGTGGCGGTGCTGGTCGCGACCGCCGCGAGCCTCCTCGCCGACGCGCTCTTCGGGCCGTTCGGGGGCCCCGCGTGATCGGCGCGCTCGACGCCCTGCCGCGGATCGCCCTCGCGCGGGATCCGACGCCGTTCGAGCCGCTCGACCGGCTCTCGGCGGCCTCGGGCGGCGCGCGGATCTGGGCCAAGCGCGACGACATCTCGGGGATCGCGTTCGGCGGCAACAAGATCCGCCAGCTCGAATACCATTTCGGCGCGGCCGAGGCGGCGGGCGCGGACACGGTGCTGATCACCGGCGCGGTGCAGTCCAATTATTGCCGGCTCGCGGCGGCCGTGGCGGCGCGGCTCGGGATGGCCGCCCACGTCCAGCAGGAGGAGCGCGTGCCGGAGGTCTCCGAGCTCTACCGCGCCTCGGGCAACGTGCTGCTCGAGCGGCTGCTCGGCGCGACGCTCCACGGCTTCCCGGCCGGCGAGGACGAGGCGGGCGCGGACGCCGCGCTCGAGAGGCTGGCGGACCGGTTGCGCGCCGACGGGCGCCGCCCGCACGTGATCCATCTCGGGCCCGGGCACCCGCCGCTCGGCGCGCTCGGCTACCTCCACGCGGCCCGCGAGATCCTCGAGCAGTCGGCCGAGGCGGGCCTCCGGCCCGACCACGTGATCGTCCCCTCGGGCAGCGGGGCGACCCATGCGGGGCTCCTGTTCGGGCTGCGCGCGCTCGGCTCCCGGGTCGCGGTCACCGGCGTCTGCGTGCGGCGCGCGGCCGGGCTTCAGGCGCCGCGCATCGCGGCGCAGTGCGCGGCGATCGCCGGGCTTCTCGGCGTCGCGGACCCGGTCGGGCCGGCCGACATCCGCCTCGACGACGGCGCGCTCGCGCCGGGCTACGGCCGGCTCAACGCCGCGACCGAGGCGGCGATCCGCGACGCCGCCCGCGCCGAGGCCATGCTCCTCGACCCGGTCTATTCCGGCAAGGCGATGGCCGGCTGCCTCGCGCTCGCACGCCGGCTGCCGCGCGACGCCGCGGTCGTCTTCGTCCACACCGGCGGTGCGCCCGCGCTCTTCGCCTATGGCGACCGGCTCGGCGCCGCGCTCGGCTGAGCCCGGAAGGGCCACTTCTCGCGGATCGGGAGGCCAGCCCGGCCCATGACGATCTATCGGTTGACGCGGTGCCGACGCCCCTCAACAGTGTCGCCTGAACGATCATCAACAGGGAGTCGACCGATGACGAAGAGAACAGTTGCTGCCCTTCTCGCGGGCACCGCGCTCGCCCTGTCCGCCAACGCGGCCAAGGCGCTCGAGGAGATCACGGTGGCCTACTTCCTCGAATGGCCGATGCCGTTCCAGTTCGCCAAGGTGAAGGGGCTCTACGACGAGGCGATGGGCGTCGACGTCAACTGGGTGAGCTTCGACACCGGCACGGCGATGTCGGCCGCGATGGCCTCGGGCGACGTGCAGTTGGCGGTGAGCCAGGGCGTGCCGCCCTTCGTGGTGGCCACCTCGGCGGGGCAGGACCTGCAGATCGTCGACGTCGCGGTCTCGTACTCCGAGAACGACAACTGCGTTGTCAAGGCCGAGCTCGAGATCGACAAGGAGAGCGCCAAGGAGCTCGAGGGCAAGAAGGTCGGCGTGCCGATCGGCACCGCGGCGCATTACGGCTTCCTGAAGCAGATGAACCACTTCGACGTGGACATCGCCACCATGGAGATCGTCGACATGGCGCCGCCCGACGGCGCGGCCGCCTTCGCGCAGGGCGCGCTCGACATGGTCTGCGGCTGGGGCGGCGCGCTGCGCCGGATGAAGGAGCACGGCAACGTGCTGCTGACCGGCGCGGAGAAGGAGGAGCTCGGCATCCTCGTCTTCGACGTGACCTCGGCGCCGGCGAGCTTCGTCGCCGAGCATCCCGATCTCGTGGCGGCGTTCCTCAAGGTCACCGCCGAGGCGAACGCCATGTGGAACTCGGGCGAGCACACCGCCGAGATGCTGCCGGTGATCGCGCAGGACGCCGGCATGGACGAGTCGGCCACCGCCGCCACGATCGAGACCTTCGTCTTCCCGCCGGTCGACGAGCAGCTCTCGGCGAAGTGGCTCGCCGGCGGCGCGCAGGAGTTCATGAAGGGCGTCGCGGACGTCTTCGTCGAGGCCGGCAGCATCGACGCCGCGCTGCCGACCTACGAGGACCACGTCAACACCGGCCCGCTCAGCGCCGTGCAGTGACGCCGGACGGCCCTCCGCCCGCCGGGCGGAGGGCGCCTGATCGCGAGGGGGACGCCATGTCCAGTCTGTCGATCGACGCCGTCTCGATGCGCTTCGACCTGCCGAACGGCGATGCCGTGCAGGCGCTGCAGAACGTCTCGCTCGAGCTCAAGGAGGGCGAGCTGATGGCCGTTCTGGGCCCGTCGGGCTGCGGCAAGACCACGCTTCTCAACATCGTCGCCGGCTTCCTCGCGCCGACCGAGGGGCGCGTCGCGCTCGGCGACCGCCCGGTCAAGGGCCCCGGCGCCGAGCGCGGGATGGTGTTCCAGCAGGGCGCGCTCTTCGAATGGATGAACGTGCGCGACAACGTCGCCTTCGGCCCGATGATGAAGCACATGCCGCGCGCGGAGATCGAGCGGATCGTCGATCACCTGCTCGAGGTCACGGGGCTGCGCGACTTCAAGGAGAAGGCGATCTACGAGCTCTCGGGCGGCATGCAGCAGCGCGTGGCGCTGGCGCGCTGCCTCGCCAACGACCCCGACGTGATCCTGATGGACGAGCCGCTCGGCGCGCTCGACGCGCTCACGCGCGAGAAGATGCAGGGGCTCGTGCTCAAGCTCTGGAAGGAGACCGGCAAGACGATCATCCTCATCACCCATTCGGTGGAGGAGGCCCTGCTGCTCGGCGAGCGGCTGATCGTGATGGCGCCGCGGCCCGGGCGCATCCACGAGGAGTACCGCCTGCCCTTCGCGGAGATGGGCGTCGGCGCCGATCTCCGGCAGGTCAAGAAGCACCCCGACTTCGGGCCGAGGCGCGACGAGATCCTCTCGATGATCTGGGACATGGAGGAGGAGATCATGGGCCGCACGGAGCAGGCGGCGTGATCCTCCTGCTGATCTACGTCGCGGCCTTCGCCGCCGCGTTCCTGCTCGTCCGCGCCGCCGCGAGCCTGATGACGCGGGCGCACGACTTCACATCGCTCAAGACCGTGACCTTCGGCGACGAGAGCGCGGTGCGCGCCAACCGCGCGGCCTCGGTGATCTCGGTGGTGACGATCTTCCTGATCTGGGGAGCGTTCACGGGCTCGGCCTGGGCGCCGGTGCACGCGCCGGGCCCCTTCGTGGGCGACGCCGCCTTCACCTACACGCTCGAGGCGCCGGACGGGCGACAGGACGAGGCGACCGTCCATGTCCGGGTGTTCCCGGTCGGCGAGGAGGCCGACGCGCCCGAGGTCGCGCCGGGGCCCGGCTTCGCCAAGGACGACGCGGCCCGCGTCGGCGCCTGGCGCTCGACGCTCGTCCAGGTCGACCGCAACGACGAGGTGAGCCGCGACGAGGGCGCCGAGATCGTGGCGATCGACAACCAGCCGATCGCCCCCGGCGAGACGGTGCGCGTGGCCTCGGGCACGGTCTCGCTCTCCTCCAAGGGCACGCCCAACTACGAGCCCGCCAAGGGCTGGCAGATGGAGCCGATCTGGCTGCCCGCGCCCGAGGCGGTGGTGAGCCGCATCGTCGAGATCGCCGGCGAGGGCTACCAGAACTCGACGCTCTGGGAGCATCTCGGCTGGTCGCTCTTCCGCGTGATCACCGGCTTCCTCGCGGGCGCGGCGGTCGGCATCCCGCTCGGCTACGCGATGGGGCTCTCGGGCTGGTTCCGCGGCTGGTTCGACCCGATCGTCGAGTTCATGCGGCCCGTCCCGCCGCTCGCGCTGATCCCGCTCGTGATCATCTGGGCGGGCATCGGCGAGGTGGGCAAGGTGATCCTGCTCTTCCTCGCCTCGCTCTGGATCATGACGATCTCGGCGCGCTCCGGCGTCTCGGGCGTGCGCATCTCCAAGGTCCACGCGGCCTACTCGCTCGGCGCCTCGCGCTGGCAGCTGCTCCGCCACGTCATCGTGCCCAACTCGCTGCCCGAGATCTTCACCGGCGCGCGCGTCGCGATGGGGGTGTGCTGGGGCACGGTGGTGGCGGCCGAGCTGGTGGCGGCGCAGGAGGGCGCCGGCATGATGATCATGGCCGCGTCGAAGTTCCAGCTCACCGACATCGTGATCATGGGGATCATCCTGATCGGCATCATCGGCTACGGGATCGACATCCTGATGCGCCGGGCCGAACAGTGGCTGATCCCGTGGAAGGGGCGCGGCTGACCGCGCTCAGGCCCGCGATCGGCCGAAGGGACGGGGCAGCGTCGCCACCTCGGCGACCGCGCCCGCGGCGATCAGCACGGCGCCCAGCGCCTCGGGCCAGCCGAAGGGCTCGTCGAGCAACGCCGCGGCCGAGCCGACGCCCGCCACGATCTCGGCCGTCAGCAGGAAGCTGATCGTCGCCGGCGGCAGCGTCACCGCGCCCCAGAGCGTGACCGCCAGCACCGGCGCGAGGAAGAGCGCCCCCGCCGCGAGCCAGACGAGCCCGGTCTCGACGACGGCCGCGAGCGGCGGCAGCGGCCCGGTCGCGGGCGCGAGCGCCGCCCCGCTCGCCACCGCCGCCACGCCGCAGAGGAGCGCGAGCCGCGCCGGGTGGCGCGCCCGGTCGGTGTAGACGAGCGCCGCCCCCACCGACCAGGCGAGCCCGGAGGCGAGGGCCAGCGCGTCGCCCGCGCCGAGACCCGCGAGCGAGATCTCGCCGCGGAACACCGTCACCACCCCGGCCAGGGAAAGCGCGAGCGCGAGGGCGCTCCGCGCGCCGAACCGCCGGCCCATGAAGAGGCATTCGATCGCCACGCTCCAGGCCGGCGCGAGGTAGAAGAGCAGCACGGCGCGCACGACGTCGGTCATCGCGAGCGCCGCCGAATAGGCCGTGACGGCGAGGCCCACCGACACCGCGCCGAGCGCGGCGCGCCGCCCGATCGGCCCCCGCCAGAGGCAGGCGAGCGCCAGAAGCGTCGGCAGGGTCGCGAGATTGACCGCCGTCGCGGCCGCCCCGGCGGACAGACCGCCCGCCTCGAGCGCGCGCATCGGCAGCCAGAGCAGCCCCCACGCCGCCGCGGCGGCGAGGCAGAGCCCGACCATCGCCCCCCGCGCCGGCGTCATCGGCGGACGGCGGCGGCGGTGACGGCGGCGGCGGAGATCGGGCGGGCGCGCATGGCGTCCCTCATGCCCGCCGCGGCCGCCCGCGTCGAGGGCCGTCGGCGCTCAGCCGAAGCGGTAGCCCGCGCCGCGCACGGTGGCGATCAGGTGGCCGTAGGGGTCGATCTTGCGCCGCAGCCGCCCGATATAGACATCGACGACATTGGTCAGCGGGTCCTCCTGCGTGCCCCAGACCGCGTTGAGGATGCGCTCCCGGCTCAGCACCTTGTTGGTGTTGGCGAGCAGCAGCGCGATCAGGTCGCGCTCCTTCACCGACAGGTCGACCGGCCGGCCGTCCACCGTGAGGATCATCGCCTCGCGGTCGAAGACGATGCCGGCATGGGAGAGCACCGACTGCGATGCCGGCTGGGAGAACTCGGTGGCGCGCCGGCGCAGCGCCGCGATCCGCGCGAGCAGCTCCTCGAAATCGAAGGGCTTCGGCAGATAGTCGTCGGCGCCGGTGCGCAGCCCCGTGATCCGGTCGTCGGTGGAGTCGAGCGCGGTCAGCATCAGCACCGGCGTGTGGATCTTGCGCGCGCGCATCCGCTGGCAGACCTCGAGACCCGAGAGGCCGGGCAGCATCAGGTCGAGGATCACCACGTCGAAGGCGCGGTCGTCGAGGATCGCGAGCGCGGTCTCGCCGTCGGCCGTGTGCTCCACCGCCCAGCCCTCGGCCCTCAGCCCCCGGCGCACGAAGTCGGCGACGCGGACCTCGTCCTCGACCAGCAGGATGGTGTTCACCGGACCGCCTCCCGACCGCTCCGACCCGCCCCGCGACGCGCGAGCCGCGCCCGGGACCCCTTCGGACTTGAAAGACACCGCGCGCGCTGTCCAGCCGAATCCGCCGTGACGCCCGTCCGCGTGAACGGCCGCTGTCGGTTCGATGAACGCGCGATGAAGGCGATGCAGGACCCGGCCCGCAACTCCATGTTGTGGGGAGATCGGAGCTCGGGCATGCTGGCCAGCGCGGCCGGGAACGCGCGGTGCCCCGGCACGTCGATGCCGTGGAGCCGGGGCGCGACGGGCGAGCCTCCGACGGAGCGCGAGAGACGCCGCGTTGTGTGGTTGAGCAGCGGCCGGCCCGACGGCTCCTCGGGTGTCGGCAGGGTGATGGCCGGGGCGGGCCCCCGGCCGGGATCGGAACGGAATGGCTTTCAACGAACGCGCGGGGCCGGCGGCGCCCGCATCCGCGAGGGGCGCGATCGGCCTCGCCCTCGGCGCGGCGCTGGGGCTCGCCGGGTGCGGCGGCCTCTTCGGCGTCCCGGAAGGGGGAGGTGGCGCGGGCCCGAGCGGCGGCGCCTCGGCCGCCGCCGCGCGCCCGGCCGCGCCGCCGCTCAGCCACACGGCCCGGCGGTTTCTCGCCGATTACGGCGAGCGGCGGTTTCTCGTCGACGTGCGCTATGTCGGCATCATCAGCGAAAGCGTGATCGCCGTGCGCGAGCTGACCGGCGAGCCGCCGAGCGGCTACGAGCCGATCGATCTGGCCTCCGGCCCGGCGGCCGAGGACGCCATGGGCGCGCCCTTCCGCGGCAGCGAGACCGAGGAGCTCGCGGAGGACATCGCGGCCCGGGTCGCGGCGCTGCCGGAGGTCTGCGGCTCGGGCCGGGAGATGTCGCTCTCCACCAACGAGGACGGCGAGCCCCGCACGCTCTACCGCGACGCGCAGCAGGCCTGGGTGGTGTTCACCGCCTGCCGCCCGAGCGGCTGAGCGCCCGGCCCGCGCCGGTCAGCCCTCCTCCGCGAGGGTGCGGTAGCGATCCGCGAGGGTGTCGCCCGGCGCCGAGACGAGGCCGCCGAGCCGTCGGAAGCCCGCGGCCGCGCCGGCCAGCCGCGCGCGTCCGAAGGGGCTCGTCGCGCCGAGGCCATAGGCCGCGAGCCGGCCGAGGCAGAAGGCGCGCAGCCGCAGCGCCTCGCGGGCAGGATCGGGAAAGACGTCGGGGTTGGCGCGCACGTGCTTCATCGCGACGTAGCCGCGGTTGAGCACGGCCCAGAGGCCGACGGTGCGTCCCGCGCCCCGGGGCCCCGCCACCCGGTGATGGTAGATGAGCGCACGGTTGGCCCCGATCACCAGCCCGTGGCGCATCGCCGAGAACGAGGCGTCGATGTCCTCGAACCACCCGTAGCGGGCGAGCGTCTCGTCGAACCCGGCCGCGAGCGCCGAGCGCCGGAACGACATGCGAAACCCGGTCATGTAGGGGACCGCCACCGCGGCCTGCTCCGCCAGCCAGTCGGGCGTCCGGTGCCGCGCATTGAGCCGGTCGCCGATGGTGAGGAACGGATTGCCGGCCGCGCCCGCCCGGACGAGGCGCTGGCGGAGGCGGCCCGCCGCGCGCCGCCAGCCCCCAGCGGGCACCCCCGCGCCGTCGGGCAGGGCGCCGGGGGGCGGTCGCTCGGCCTCCGCCGCGCAGACGGCGGCGACCGCGCCCTCGGCGTCGCGCTCGTAGGCCGCCATGATCTCGGCCGCCGCGTCCGGATAGAGGAGCGAATCGTCGTCGGGGAAGAGCACGATGTCCGCCCCGGTCCGCGCGAGGCCCGCGTTTCTCTGCCGGGTGAGCCCGGGCGGTGAGCCGAGGCGTTCGACCGGCACCGGCCCGCCGGCGTGCCGGGCGAGCAGGTCGGCGACCGGAGCGGGGTCGTCCGAGCCGTCGACCACGACGACGCGCGTCGGGGGGCGCGTCTGGGCGAGGATCAGCGGCAGGGAGAGCGCCAGCAGGCCCGGCCGGTTGCGCGTCGCGATGACCACGTCGTAGCTGAGCATGCCGACCTCCGCTGCGCCGCAATAGACCGGCGGCGCGGAGGGCGCAATCGCGTCGGCGGTGGCCCGCCCGGGCCGGGCGCGCCGTCAGAAGCCGAAGAAGTCGGTCACCTCCACCAGCACGACGTTGGAGATGTTGTTGAACTCGTTGCTCTCGAAGACGAAGCCGCCCGGATCGGCCACGGCGGCCACCGAGTAGATCCCGGGCGCGAGGCCGAGCGGCACCTGGTCGCCCTCGATGAACCCCTCGGTCTGGATCTCGGCCGGCGCGAGGTCGCTGTAGGGCAGCCGGATCGCCACGGGATCGAAAGGATCGAAGAACGGATCGCTGGAGAACAGGATCGCCACCTCGCCGGGGGTGTTGACCGAGCCGAGATTGGTCACGTCCACCGTGAAGAGGAACGGGTCGCCCGGCGCCACGACCGTGTCGGAGACCCGGAAGTTCCGCGGGCTGATGTCCGGCAGGCTGGGCTCGAAGGCCGACACGGTGATCGGCACCGCGTTGGAGACGTTGTTGGCCTCGTTGGTCTCCTGCGCCGTGCCGAGCGGATCGGCGATCGCGCCGATGAAGTAGTTGCCGGGGACCACGTCGCGCGGCACGAGCACCGGCGGGAAGCCCGAGTCGAGCGCGCTCGCGAAGACGGTCGCCTGCCCTGGCGGCAGCCCCTCGTGATCGGCGAAGTAGAGAAAGCGGTCGTCCGTCGTGATCGTCGGGTCGGGCGAGAGATAGATCCGCGTCGGCACTGTGCCCGACTGCGGCTCAAGGTTGCCGACGCTGTAGACGAAGTCGAAGCTGTCGCCCGGCGCGAAGAAGGTGTCGGAGATCAGCAGGTTGCCCACCGTGAAATCGGGGCGGTCGGCCGGGGGCAGCACCTCGATGGCGACGCTGTCGGAGAAGTTGTTGAGCTCCACGGCCTCGTCGACGAGGCGGTCGGCGTCGGCGATGACCGACACGTAGTAGGTGCCCGGCGGGAGATCCTCGGGCAGGGTCGCGGAGGCGGGCGGGGTCTCGTCCCCGCTGTCGAAGCTCAGGAAGCCGGTCTCGGCCCCGGCCGGGTGCGTGATCCGCCGCAGGAAGGTCTCCTCGGCCGTCACCACCGGGTTGCTCGAGAGGAACACGTCGACCTCGATCGGCGCCGCGAGATCGCCGAAATTCGCGTATTCGTAGGACCACGCGAAGCTGCCGCCGGCCACCAGCGCGGTCTCCGACACCGACAGGTTGCGCACGGCGAAATCGGCGGTCGGGCGACCGGTCGCGAGGATCTCGCGGGTCGCGTAGCCGTCCGGCAGCCCGGGCAGCGGGGGCGGCACGGCGACGAGGAGCTCGACCCCGTCGGCCTCGGTGAAGGTCACGTTGAGCGAGTCGCGCGGATCCCCGCCGCCGAGCGGCTGGCCCTCGGGGCCGAGGCGCGCGTCGCCGATCCGCACCGTGGCGGCGTAGCCGGCCGCGATCAGGGCCTCCGACAGCGCGGGCAGCACGTCGGCGGCCGAGGTGATGCCGTCGTCCCCCGCGGGGACCGGGAACAGGATCTCGTCGATCGTGCCGTCGGAACGGCCGATCAGCACCCCCTCGAAGCTGTCGTAGCGGTCCTCGGCGCCCGGCCGGTCGAAGGCGCCGGTCGGGTCGATGTCGAACGACGTGCCGGGGCTCGGCGGGGGCGGCGGATCGACCCGGAGATCGATCACCCGGTCGTCGAACTCGATCAGCTCGACATTGCTCAGCTCGTCGAAGCCGTCGGGGCCCGAGACCCGCGCGAAGATCTCGTCGCCCGTGACGGTGTAGGCGGCGGCGAAACCCGGGAACACCGCCGTGTCGACCCCGCCGCCGCCGTCGATCTCGTCGTCGCCCTCCTGCCCGCCGATCCGGTCGTTGCCCGCGCCGGCCCGGATCAGGTCGTCGCCCAGCCCGCCGAAGAGGGAGTCCGGGCCGGCGTCGCCCTGCAGGTAGTCGGCGCCTGCGTTGCCCTCGAGACGGTCCGGCCCGTCGCCGCCGAAGAGCTCGTCGGCGCCGTCGTGGCCGAAGAGCGAGTCCGCGCCGTCCTCGCCGTAGAGCTCGTCGGGCCCCGCGCCGCCGATCAGCCGGTCGTCGCCGCCCTGCCCCTCGAGGCTGTCGGCGCCGGTGCCGGGGCCGCCGCGCAGCGTGTCGCCCCCGCCGCCGCCGATCAGCGTGTCGTTGCCCGTGTCGCCGATCAGGTCGTCCGCGCCCGGCGTGCCGACGAGGCGCAGATTGCCGAGCCCGCCGTCGCGCAGGTCGATCGTCGCGTCGCCGAATTCGAGGATCTCCACCCCGATGAGCAGGTTGTTGCCGATCACCCCGTCGACCTGAACCTCGGCGAGCGTGCCGACGACCCGGTAGTCGGCGAGGAGCCCCGGGAACACCGCCCGGTCGAGGCCCGGCCCGCCGATCACGGTGTCGTCGCCGGTCTGCGGATAGAGCGTGTCGTCGCCCGCCCCGCCGTCCAGCGTGTCGTCGCCGGCCCCGCCGAACAGCCGGTCGTCGCCGTCCTCGCCGAACAGCTCGTCCGACTGTTTCTTGCCCTCGACGAGATCGGCGCCCGGCCCGCCGAACAGGCGGTCCTCGTCGGCCTGCCCGATGATCGTGTCGTCGCCGGTGCCGCCGAAGACGAGGTCGCGCCCGGCCCCGCCCATCAGGCTGTCGTCGTCGGGCACGCCCGGTCCGGGATCGGGCAGCGTGCCGCCGCCGCCCTGCGCCGGCTCGCCGGGCGCGCCGTCCTCCTCCCCGGGCGCGAAGCCGTAGATCGTGTCGTCGCCCTGCTGGCCCATCACGGTGTCGTTGCCGGCGCCGCCCGCGAGCGCGTCGTCGCCGTTGCCGCCGGCGAGATCGTCGGCCCCGTCGTCGCCGCTCAGCTGGTCCCGGCCGTTGGCGCCGAACAGGCGGTCGCCGCCGCCGAGCCCGGTGAGCGTGTCGTCGTCCGGGCCGCCGTCGAGGATGTCGGGGCCCGGCCCGCCGAGCAGGAAGCGCCCGCCCGGCTCGCCGCGCAGGTCGACGATGCCGTCGTCGAACTCGACGAACTCGACATCGACGAGCGTGTCGGGCCCGCCCGGCCCGCGCAGGGTCGCGCGGCTCGCGTCGCCGTCGATCGTGGTGTCGGCGCGGCGCCCGGGCAGGCGCACCGTGTCGGTCCCCGGGCCGCCGTCCAGCGTGTCCGCGCCGCCCTGCCCGACGAGGCTGTCGTCGCCCGCCTCGCCGAACAGGCGGTCGTTGCCGGGGCCGCCGACCAGCGTGTCGCGGTCGCCGCCGCCGAAAAGCTCGTCGCCGCCCTCGTTGCCCTCGAGCCGGTCGGCGCCCGGGCCGCCCTCGAGCCGGTCGAGGCCGCGCTGGCCGAGCAGCGTGTCGCTCCCGGGGCCGCCGCGCAGGGTGTCGTCGGCGTCGCCGCCGCGTAGGGCGTCGTTGCCGCCGTCGCCGCTCAGATCGTCGCGGCCGGGCCCGCCGTCGAGCTCGTCCGCGCCCTCGCCGCCCGACATCGTGTCGGCGCCGTTGCCGCCGATCAGGCGATCCGCGCCCGGGCCGCCGTCGATCCGGTCGCTGTCGTCGCAGCCGTGCAGGAGATCGTCGCCCTCGAGGCCGAAGATGGTGTCGGACTCGCCCTCCCCGAGGAAGCGGTCATCCGCCGCCGTCCCGCGGAAGCGCCGCGGCTCCGCGTTGCGCCCGCTGTCGGCCGTGCACTCGAACTCGTCCATCGCGTCCCCCGTCGCCGCCCGCGCGGCGCACCCCTCGACCTGAGCCGCCACGGGGAGGCGCCGCGCGGCGACTCCCCGGGTAGCGCAATCCTTATACCCGGTCCGGCCCGCCGGCCCAAGACACGCGGGCGCGACCCTGCGCGCCCGGCCGGGCGTCCGGAGCGCCGGCCGAGGGCCGGCCGTTCACATCGAGGAGTGGAGGCCGAAGGGGCTCCAGTCGCGCTCGCGCTCCTCCCGCTCCGGCTCGGGCTCGGGCGCCGCGGGCTGGGGCCCGGGAGCGGGGGTCTCGGCGGTCTGGACCGGCTCGGGCTCGGCCTCGCGCGCCGGCGTCTCGGCCGAGGGCGCAGGGCGCGCGGCGCCGCCGCCCGAGGATCCGCTGCCGGCGGTCCGCGCCGGGCGGGGCGAGGTCCGCTGCGGCGCCGTCGGCTCGTCACGCAGCCGCGCGAGCAGCGCCTCGGTCAGCACGCCGGTCTCCTCGAGCCCCTCGGCCTTCTGGTAACGGCGCAGCGCCCGGGCCGACATCGGCCCCCAGATGCCATCGGTCGGCCCGGCCCAGTAGCCGGCGCGGTTGAGCTGCGCCTGCCCGTCGCGGTGGATCTCCGTGACCGCCGCGATCCGCGCGCGCGCCGCCTCGGCCTCGTCGGTGTCCGGGTGCTCCGCGACGAAGGCGCGCAGCGCGGCGAGATCGAGGCTGGCGGCGAGCGCGCGCCACGCCGCGGCCCGGAGCGCGTCGCCCGCGTGGTCGGTCGCCGGCCGGGTGCCCGGCGCCTTCAGCGCCTGGCCGGGCGGCTCGGCCGCGTCGATCTCCGGCACGACGCTCGAGGCGGGCGGCGACAGGAGGACGAGCCCGCGCTCGTCGGGGTCGCGGGCCTCCGAGCCGCCGTGGCGCACGCCCGGCCGGGGCGCGCGCGGGTCGCTGGGCGCGCCGGCCGCGTCCGGATCGACGAGCGCCAGCGTCTCGTAGGTGGCCGCCTCGCGGTCCTCGGTCTTGGCCGCCGCGGCGGCGGCCGCCGCCTTGGCCTCGAGCTCGCGGAGGCGGGCGATCGCCGCCGCCTCGCGCTCGGTCGCCGCCGCCTCCTCGGCGCGGGCGGCGGCTTCGGCCTCCGCGGCCCGGCGCGCCTCGATCTCGGCGGCCAG
>CAZWDE010000039.1:0-14904 GCA_964632555.1 uncultured Limibaculum sp. | reverse complement strand
CGTCAGCCCGAGCGGCAGGGCGGACAGCGGCTCGGCGCCCGTCGCGGTCACGAGCGAGGTCCGCCCGAGGCACATCGCCGTCTCCGTCGGGCTCTCCATCAGGATCATGTGCAGGAAGAACACCATGCCCGGCGCCATCACCGTCGAGGCCCCCTCGCAGAACATCTGGTCCTCCATCCAGGAGGGCGCGAAGCGGCTCCCGAGCGCGTAGCCGCAGGCGTGCAGCCGGTGCTCCGAGAGCCCGTGGCCGTCGAGCACGCGGGCATGGGCGTCGAACACGGCGCCCATCGGCTCGCCCGGACGGAGCGCGGCCTCGCAGGCCGAGAGCGCCTCCTCGGCCGCCGCCGCGAGCGCCCGGTGCCGCCCCGTCGGCTCGCCCACCACCACGGTCTTCATCGCCGCCGCGTGGTAGCGCCGCGCGACGCCGGCCCATTCGAGCGTGATCTGGTCGCGCTCGCCGAGGACGCGCCGCCCGGTCTGGTAGCGGCAGAGGAGCGCGTGATCGCCCGAGCCGACCACGAACTCGTTGCCCGCATAGTCGCCCCCGCCCTCGAACACGGCGCCCTGCATCGCGGCGAGGATCCGCCCCTCGCGGGCGCCCGGGGCGATCGCGGCGAGCCCCGCCTCCCAGGCGGCGTCGCAGAGGCGGGCCGCCTCGCGCACGCAGGCGATCTCGGCCGGGCTCTTGACGAGGCGGAGCCGGCCGACGAGGTCGGAGGCCTCGACGAGCCCGCCGATCCGCGCCGCCACGCGCGCGCCGTTGGCGTGGGTGAGCCCGTGCGTCGCCGTCTCCCAGCCGATCCGCCGTCCGGCGAGGCCGAGCTCGGCGAGGAGCGCGGCGAGGTCCTCCGAGGGGTCGTGGCCCTCGCGGTCGCGCCAGATGCGGATGTCGCGCACCGTGGAGGTGAGCTCGGCCTGCCGGAGATCGGCCGAGCGGGTGAGCAGCACCGGCGCGCGGTCCGACACGACGAGGCACTGGAAGAAGCAGTAGCCGAAGGTGTCGTAGCCGGTCAGCCAGTACTGGCTCTCGGGCGCGAAGACGAGCAGCGCGTCGAGCCCGCGCGCGGCCATCTCGGCCCGCGTGCGCGCCATCCGGGTCTCGTATTCCTCGGCCGTGAAATGCAGCATCCCGCCCTCCCCTCGGACATCGCGGATCTTCCGGGCCGGCGCGGCCGATCCCGTGGCGGGGCTCGGCCCGGCGCCCGCCTTGCGTCGTCGCGGACCGCCCCCGCATAGACCGGGACGGAGATCCCATGAAGCCCCGATCGGGCGCGGGGCGGATCGTCGGAACTCGCGGCGCGCCGGGCCTCAGGCGCCGGGCAGGGCGATGGCGGCGACGAGGCGGCCGTAGTCGGGCTCCGACCGGTGCGTCGCGCGGCGATAGGAATAGAACCGCGCGGGGTCGCGATAGGTGCAGTGGCCGGTCCAGTCGGCCGCGACGCCCGCCGCGCGGAGGCGCGCGAGGACGTAGCCCGGCAGGTCGAACTGCGCGCGGTCGCCCCGGCCCGCGGCGAAGAAGCGGGCGCTGTCGGGGTCGTCGTCGAGGAAGCGCGCGACGAAGTCGGGGCCGACCTCGTAGGCGGGCTGGCTGATCGTCGGACCGACCGACGCCGCGATCCGCGCGCGCGCCGCGCCGAGACGCTCCATCGCCTCGAGCGCCGCCTCGAGCACACCGGCGCGGGCGCCCTTCCAGCCGGCATGGGCGGCGCCGGCCACGCCGGCCTGCGCGTCGGCGAGGAGCACCGGCGCGCAGTCGGCCGTCAGCACGCCGATCGCGAGGCCGGGGCGGCGGGTCACCAGCGCGTCCGCCTCGGGCCGGGCGCCCTCCCACGGGCCCGTCGCCTCGACGACGCGCGCCCCGTGCACCTGCGCGACCGAGACGAGCGCGGCCGCGCCGAGATGGGCGGCGATGCGGGCGCGGTTCTCGGCCACCGCCGCGGGCGCGTCGCCCGAGCCGGGGCCCCCGTTGAGGCTTTCGTAAATCCCTTCCGAGACGCCGCCCGCCCGCGTGAAGAAGCCGTGCGGCAGGGCGCCGAGCGCGGCGGCGCGGATCGGGGCGAGGGCGGGGCGGCGGGCGTCGTCAGGCATCGGCACCTCGGAAACCGGGCGGTGTGGGGCTGCCCGCGGGCAGCACGGCGAGCGCCCGGAAGAGCGTCCCCATGCGGTCGGGCGCGGTCAAGCGCTCGAGCGCGTCGGCAATCTCGTCGGCCCTCTCGGGCCGCGCCGCCGCGAGGCTCGCGGCGCGGGCACCGATCCCGAGCTCGGCGAGGAAGGCGCCCTGCGGCGCGACGTGCGCGGCGAGCCCGGCGGCGCGGAACCGGGCGGCGAGCGCGGCGAAGTCGATCAGCCAGGTCAGGTCGGCCTCCCCCGGGGTGTCGAGCGGGTCGGCGCGGGCGTGGCGCTTCACCGCCTGGAGCGTCCAGCCGGGCGGGCGCGGGCGCGTGTAGCCGTAATCGATCAGGAGCGCGGCCCCGCCGTCGGCGCGGAGGCGCCGGGCGATCTCGTCGGCCACCGCCTCGGCGGCGGGGGAGCGCTCGGCCCAGTCGCCCTCGTCGGCCGGGCCCGGCAGCGGGTCGGAGAGCCCCCAGGCGAGGCGGTCGTCGGCGAGGCCGAGCAGGCGCTCGCGCCAGCCCTCGCGCGTGGCGAGGAACTGGCGCACGGGCAGCGCGTCGAGGAACTCGTTGGCGACGAGCAGCATCGGCCCCTCCGGCACCTCGGCGAGCGAGCCGGCCCAGCGCGCGCCGGGGAGGCGCGCCGCCTGCTCGGCGCGGAGCGCGGGCGAGGTCTCGACGAGCCAGACCTCGGGCGCGAGCCCGGCCGCCCCCATCGCCCGCAGCGCGTCGGCCATCAGCGTGCCGCGGCCGGGGCCGAGCTCGACGAGGCGGATCCCGGGCCGCCCCGCCGCCTCCCACGCCGCGGCGCACCAGAGACCCACCATCTCGCCGAACATCTGGCTGACCTCGGGCGCGGTGACGAAATCGCCCGCGCGGCCGAGCGGGTCGCGCGTCGCGTAGTAGCCGTGCTCGGGATGGCCGAGCGCGAGCGCCATGAAGTCCGCCACCGTGACCGGCCCGGTCGCCGCGATCTGCGCCCTCAGCAGCCGCTCGAGCGCCGTCACGCCGCCTGGCGCTCGGCGCGCCGCGCGGCGTAGCGGGCGTAGACGATGAAGGCGATCCCGGCCGCGATCATCGGCAGCGACAGGATCTGCCCCATGGTGAGGCCGAGCGCGTCCGGCCCCTCGCCGAAGCGGATCGACTGGCCGTTGGGGTTGTCGGGCGTGATGTACTCGACATTGCCCGAGCGGAAGTTCTCGACGAAGCTCCGCGCCAGCCCGTAGCCCGCGAGGAAGAGGCCGATCATGAGCCCGGGCTTCCTGAGCCCGCCGCGGAGCGCGATCCACCACATCACGAGCCCGAGGATCAGCCCCTCGGTCAGGCCCTCGTAGATCTGGCTCGGATGGCGGGGCTCGTCGTCCGGCGCGAGCGGGAACACCATCGCCCAGGGCACGTCGGTCGGCCGGCCCCAGAGCTCGCCGTTGATGAAGTTGGCGGCGCGCCCGAGCAGGATGCCCGGCGGGGTGGCGAGCGCCACCGCGTCGCCCACCTGCAGCATCGGCAGCCCGCGGCTCCGGCAGAACAGCACCACGCCGATGATGACGCCGAGGAAGCCGCCGTGGAAGGCCATGCCCCCCTGCCAGATCTGCAGCGCCTCGAGCGGGTGCTCGAGATAGTAGCCCGGCGCGTAGAACAGCACGAAGCCGAGCCGCCCCCCGAGCACCACGCCGACCACCATCCAGGTGAGCAGCGCCTCGGGCTCGGCCGGGCTCATCGGCGCGCGGCCCGCGGGCCAGAGCCGGTCGCGCCGCATCAGCCACACCATCAGCCGCCAGCCGATCAGCAACCCGAAGATGTAGGCGAGCGCGTACCAGCGGAGGGCGAACTCGTAGCCGCCGATCTCGATCGTGAAGAGCGCGGGGTCGATCTCGGGAAACGGGAGCACGGCGGTCATGGGGCCTCCGGGGCGCGGCGCGGGCGGGCGGCGGTGCGGGCTCGCCGTCGTGGTGGGCCGACCGGCCGGCGCTGTCAAGCGCGCTTGCGGCGCCGGTCCGCGCGGGCTAGGTCCGGGGGCGACAAGGGAGGATGCCATGCAGACCACCGGACGCCTCTTCGACGATCTGAGCAAGCTGATGACCAACGCCGCGGGCGTCGCGCAGGGGATGCGCGGCGAGGCCGAGCAGGCGATGCGCGCGATGGCCGAGCGCTGGATCGCCGAGGCCAATCTGGTCACCCGCGAGGAGTTCGACGCGGTGCGCGAGATGGCGGTGCGCGCGCGCGAGGAGAACGAGCGGCTGGAGGCGCGGATCGCCGCGCTCGAGGCCCGGCTCGCCGGCGGCGCGACCGACGGCGGGGCCTGACGCTGGCCGGCACCGACCGGGCCCGCGCCGAGGCCGAGCGGCCGGGGCCCGTCGCGGTTCTCGTCCAGCCGCAGATGGGCGAGAACATCGGCGCGGCGGCGCGGGCGCTCTGGAATTTCGGGCTCGCGCGGATGCGCATCGTCGCCCCGCGCGACGGCTGGCCCAACCCCAAGGCGGTGGCGATGGCCTCGGGCGCCGGGCGGCTCCTCGAGGACGCGCGGATCTTCGAGGACACGGCCGCGGCCGTCGCCGATCTGCAGACGCTCTACGCCACCACCGCGCGGCCGCGCGAGCTCACCAAGCGGGTTCTCACCCCCAAGGCGGCGATGCGCGAGGCGGCCGAGCGGATCGCCGCGGGCGAGCGCGTGGGGGTCCTCTACGGCCCCGAGCGCACCGGTCTCGAGACCGAGGACGTGGTGCGCGCGCAGGCCATCGTGACGGTGCCGGTCAACCCGGCCTTCGGCTCGCTCAACCTCGCGCAATGCGTGCTGCTGATGGCCTACGAATGGCGGCTCACCTTCGACGAGACGCCGCCCGAGGTTCTCGTCGCCAACCGCTCGGCGCCGGCGCCCGCGGCGGATGTCGACCGGCTGCTCGCCCATCTGGTCGGCGAACTCGACGCCGCGCGCTTCTTCTGGCCCGAGCACAAGCGGCCCTCGATGCGCGCCAATCTCGAGAACCTGTTCCGCCGCGCCGAGCTCACGGAGCAGGACGTGCGCACCCTCTTCGGCGTGGTCCGCGCCCTCGCCGAGAAGCCGCGCGTCCGCTCGGGCGACTGAGGCGCGGCGGTGTGGCGCTTGCCGCCTTTCGCCCCCGTCTCTACCTGACCGGCACGGCAGGCTCGGGAGTGGAGAGATGACCAAGCGGGCGATCTTCGAGGATGTGGGCGCGGTCGAGCGGGTCGAGGCGGCGCCGAGGCGCGAGCGCGTGGCCTGGCGCCGCGGCATCGCCCTCTGGCTCTGGACGCTCGCGGCCCTCGTCACGCTGATGATCGTCGTCGGCGGGCTGACGCGGCTGACCGACTCGGGCCTCTCGATCACCGTCTGGGACCCGGTGATGCACGTCGTGCCGCCGCTCTCGGAGGCCGAGTGGCAGGACGCCTTCGCCGCCTACCAGACCACCACCGAGTTCCGCGAGCAGAACCACTGGATGACGCTCGCCGACTTCAAGCCGATCTACTGGTGGGAATGGGGGCACCGCGCGCTCGGCCAGCTGATCGGCGCGGTCTGGGCGGCGGGGTTCCTCACCTTCCTCGTCGCGCGGCGGATCCCGCGGGGCTGGACCGGGCGGCTCCTGCTGCCGGGGCTCCTCGGCGGGCTTCAGGGCGCGGTCGGCTGGTGGATGGTGGTCTCGGGGCTCGACCGGCTCGACGTCGCCTCCTACCGGCTGGCGACGCATCTCGGCCTCGCCTTCGTGATCCTGATGCTGCTGGCGTGGTACGCGCAAAAGGTGCGGCTCGACCCGGTGGCGGCGCTCTCGGCGCGCCGGCGGCGCGTCGGGCTCGCCTCGGGCGCGCTCGGCGCGCTGACCGGCGTGGTGTTCCTGCAGATCGTCGTCGGCGCGCTGGTGGCGGGCATCGACGCCGGGCGCGGCTATCCCGACTGGCCGCTGATGCAGGGGCAATTCTTCCCGGCCGACGCGTTCCTCTACGAGCCGCTCTGGCGCAACTTCTTCGAGAGCCCGGGCCTCGTGCAGTTCGTCCACCGGATGCTCGGCTACGCGGTGCTGCTCTTCGGCCTCGCCGTAACCGTGCCGGTGGCGCGCGCGGGGCTCGACCGGCTCCGCGGGCGGGGCTGGACGGTGCTCGCCGTCCTCGCGCTGCAGGTGGTGATCGGCATCGTCACCGTGATCCACGCCGCGCCGCTCTGGCTCGCGAGCCTGCATCAGGCCGGCGCGATCCTGCTCGTGCTGGCGCTCATGCGGGCGCGCTTCGCGGCGCACTACCCGGAGGCGCAGCGCATCACCGCCTGAGCGCTTGCCGGGCGGCGGCGGCACGGCTAGGGGGCGGGCATGGAGCGCGCCCCCGTCCTCACCGCCGACGAGATCGCCGCCTTCCTGCTCGAGGTGTTCCCGCAGGTCGAGGGCGAGGCCACCATCGAGGAGGTGGGGCCGATGACCGCGCGGATGCGCCTCCACGTCGCCGAGCGCCACCTGCGGCCCGGCGGCACGGTCTCGGGCCCCGCGATGTTCATGCTGGCGGATGTGAGCTTCTATGTCGCCGTGCTCGCGATGATCGGGCGCGAGCCGCTGACGGTGACGACGACGCTGACGATCAATTTCCTCAGAAAGCCCCCGGCGGCCGACCTGATCGGCGCGGCGCGGATCCTCCGGCTCGGGCGCACCCTCGCGACCGGCGACGTGATCCTGACCGCGGCCGCCGATCCCGCCACCCCGCTCGCCCACGCCACCACGAGCTACGCCATCCCGCAGCCGCGCTGAGCGCTTGACCGGCGCCCCCGCGCCCGGCAGCTTCGCGGCACTCGGAGGCGCGGATGGCATCGGCGGCGGCGATCCCCGGAGCGACCCACCGACCGGCGCGGCGCCGCCGGGGCTGGCTGCTCGCGCCCGCGGCGCTCGTCGTCGGCCTCTGGCTCTCGCTGGCGCCGGGCGATCCGGCGCTCTTCCCGGGCGGGCCGGGCGCGCGCGCGGTCTGGGTGATCGACCACGGCTGGCATTCGGGGCTCGCGGTGCGCGCCGCCGATCTGCGCGCCGCGGCGGTGGCGATCGGGCGGGGGGACCCGGACGCCGCGCACCGGCTCCGGAGCCTCGCCGCGGAATGGCCCGACGCCGCGTGGCTCGAGATCGGCTGGGGCGACCGCGCGGTCTATCTCGAGACGCCGGCGCTCGGCGATCTCGATGCGCTCGACGCGCTCGCCGCCGTGCTCTGGCCGACCCCCTCGGTGCTGCAGGTCGTGCCGCTCCGCGCGCCGCCCGACCGCGCCTTCCCGCGGAGCGCTGGCCTCCGCCTCGCGCTGAGCGATCCCGGCTTCGCCCGCCTCGCCGCGCGCGTCGCGGAGACGCTCGGGCCGGGCCCGCGCGCGCGCCGGCCGCGGATCGCCCCGAGCCTCTACGGCGGCGGCGCCTTCTTCGAGGCGGCGCCCAGCTATCACGCGCTCCGCACCTGCAACCACTGGGTCTCGGCCGCGCTCCGGGCGGCGGGCGTGCCGAGCTCGTGGATCGCGAGCGCGACGAGCGCGGGCCTTCTCGCCGAGCTCCGCCTCCGCGCCCTCTGAGCGCCAGCGCCGGATGCGGCTGTTGCGCGGATTTGGGGTGCATGGATACCCCACCCCTAGGCCACTCGCGGAAAACCGGAAATTCCGCCCGGCAGCCCTTGACGCGGCCGGCCGGCTGGGGCATCCAGCGCCCCGCAGGCGGCTGGGCCGCCCCGGATCACGGCCCGCGCCGGGCGCGCGGCCAGCAACGGACCCGACAGATGAAAACCTACTCCGCGAAACCGGCGGACATCGACAAGCAGTGGATCGTGATCGACGCCGAGGGCGTCGTGCTCGGCCGGCTCGCCTCGCTGATCGCCATGCGCCTGCGCGGCAAGCACAAGGCGACGTTCACGCCGCACATGGACATGGGCGACAACGTGATCGTGGTGAACGCCGACAAGGTGAAGCTCACCGGCAACAAGCGCCGTGACAAGACCTACTACTGGCACACCGGCTATCCCGGCGGGATCAAGTCGCGCACCGCCGACCAGATCCTCTCGGGCCGCTTTCCCGAGCGGGTGATCACCAAGGCGGTGCAGCGCATGATGCCCGGCGGGCCGCTCACGCGCCGCCAGATGACCCATCTCCGCGTCTATGCCGGCGCCGAGCATCCCCACGCCGCGCAGAACCCGACGGCCGTCGACATCCGCGCGATGAACCCCAAGAACGCGAGGAGCGCGCTCTGATGGCCGAGGAAATCCGTTCGCTCGAAGACCTCAAGGGCGCCGTCGCGAGCAGCCAGATCGAGGGCGACGACGCCGAGACCGAGACCGCCGCGCCGCGCGAGCCGATCCGCGACGCGCTCGGCCGCTCCTACGCGACCGGCAAGCGCAAGGACGCGGTCGCCCGCGTCTGGGTCAAGCCGGGCTCCGGGCGCATCATGATCAACGGCAAGGAGGCCGCGGCCTATTTCGCGCGCCCCGTGCTCCAGATGGTGATCGGCCAGCCCTTCCAGGTGGCCAACGTCACCGGCCAGTTCGACGTGATGGCGACGGTCAAGGGCGGCGGGCTCTCGGGCCAGGCCGGCGCCGTGAAGCACGGCATCTCGAAGGCGCTGTCGAACTACGACCCGGTGCTGCGCCCGCCGCTCAAGGCGGCCGGGTTCCTGACCCGCGACGCGCGCGTGGTCGAGCGCAAGAAGTACGGCCGGCGGAAGGCGCGCCGCAGCTTCCAGTTCTCCAAGCGCTGAGCCCGGAGACCCGCCCGGCCGGGGGGAGCGGCATCGCGCCCCGCTCCCCGCCCGAGCGTTGCGCGTGTCACCGAACGGTCGTATCACCATCCCCGGGGGCAGGCGCGGGACACGGTCGATGCAGCAACCACGGCAGACGGGCGGCGGGCCGAGGCGGCGGACGGGAGCCCCGATGGGCTCGGCGCTGCCGTCGGACACCGGCCGCGCGGGCGACGCGCCCAAGGAGATCAGCTACTCGTTCTCGGCCAAGAGCCGCGCCGGGCGCACGCTGATTCGCTCGATCGAGAACATCACCGGGCGGCCGCGGCTGCTGCGCATGGCCGACGGCTACGAGCAGGAGGTCGCCGCCGGGCGCAACTTCTGGCAGGTGATGCAGGAGCGCTACCGCCTGCGCATCGAGTTCGTCGGCGGCGGGCTGGAGCGCGTGCCCCGGCAGGGGCCGCTGGTCGTCGTCGCGAACCACCCCTACGGCATCCTCGACGGGCTCGCGATGGGCTGGCTGCTCTCCACCACGCGGGGCGACTTCCGGATCATCGCGAACACGGTCTTCAAGAAGGCGCGCGAGCTCGACGAGGTGATCCTGCCGATCGACTTCTCCGAGACCAAGACCGCGCAACGGCTCAACATCGAGACGCGCAAGAGCGCGCTGGCCTATCTCGCGGGCGGGGGCGCGATCGGCATCTTTCCCGGCGGAACGGTCTCGACCGCGGCGACCCCGTTCGCCCGGCCGATGGACCCGCCGTGGAAACCCTTCACGGCGCGCATGATCGCCCGGTCCTCGGCGACCGTGCTGCCGGTCTATTTCGACGGCGCGAACAGCCGCCTCTTCCAGCTGGCGAGCCACCTCAACTACACGCTGCGCATGGCGCTGCTGATCAACGAGTTCGACAGCCGGGTGGGCGAGCCGCTGCGCGTCCATATCGGCCGGCCGCTGCCGCAGGCGGAGATCAAGGCCCGCGGGTCGGACCCGCGGGCGCTGGTCGACTATCTGCGCCGCGTCACCTACGCGCTCTCCCCGCATCAGAAGGGCCGCAAGGAGACGCCCTACGGCCTCTATCTCGGCTGAGACGCAGACCCCGCGCGCGGGGTTTCAGTTCGCGGACTGGTCCGCGGCCTGCTCGGCGTCGTCGGCCGCGTCCTCGACGGTGTCGGCGGCGCTTTCGGCCGCCTCCGACGCCGCCTCGCCGACATCCTCGGCCGCCTCGCCGAGGTTCTCACCGGCCTGCTCGAGGTTGCCGCCGCCGGTGTCGAGGCTGATCGCGCCGTCCTCCTCGAGGGTCACGTAGTTGGCCGCGACGACCCCGATGATCACGAGAATCACGGCGGCGATCAGGATGTTGGTCGATTTCATGATGGTCTCCCCTGAGAGCGTTCTGTCGCAAGAGTGACGAACGCGCCGGCACCGCGTTCCATCGGCCGTCGCGGCGTTGCACCCCGGGACCGGCGGCGCCGCGCCAGATTGAACCGCCCGGCGGGCCGGGCTAGAGCGGCGGCGCAGCGGGAGGAGCGGACATGGACACCAAGCGGGTCGCGATCTTCGGGGCGAGCGGCTACACGGGGGCCGAGCTCGTCCGCCTGATCGCCACGCATCCCGCGCTGGCGATCGCGGAACTGGCCGCCGACCGGCGCGCGGGGCAGGAGATGGCGGCGGTGTTCCCGCATCTGCGCCACCTCGCCCTGCCGCGCCTCCGCCGCATCGAGGAGATCGACGTCGCCGGGCTCGATCTCGTGTTCTGCGCTCTGCCCCACGCGACGACGCAGGAGGTGGTGGCCAGCCTGCCGCGCGGCACCCGGGTGTGCGACCTCTCGGCCGATTTCCGCCTCGCCGACCTCGCCGCCTACGAGCGGTGGTACGGCCGCCCGCACCAGGCGCCGGAGCTGCAGCGGGACGCGGTCTACGGCCTGCCGGAGTTCCACCGCGACGCGATCCGGACGGCGCGGATCGTCGCGTCCACCGGGTGCAACGCGGCGACGGGCATCTTCGCGGTCCAGCCGCTCCTCGAGGCCGGCGCGATCGACCCCGACGACATCACGATCGACCTCAAGGCCGGTGTCTCTGGGGCGGGGCGCTCGGCCAAGGAGGCGATGCTGCACGCCGAGATCGCCGAGGGCACGCACGCCTACGCCGTGGGGCGGCACCGCCACCTCGCCGAGTTCGAGCAGGAATTCTCGCGCGCGGCGGGGCGGCCCGTCACCTGCCGGTTCACCGCCCACATGACGCCGATGAACCGCGGGATCCTCGCCACCTGCTATGTCCGCGGCGAGCCGGAGGCGGTCCACGCGGCGCTCGCCCGTCGCTACGCGGCCGAGCCGTTCCTCCACGTGCTGCCGATGGGCGAGACGCCGCACACCCGCCATGTCCGCGGCTCCAATCTCGTGCATCTCGGCGTCGTCGCCGAGCCGCAGCCGGGGCGGGCGACGGTGATCGCCGCGCTCGACAACCTGGTGAAGGGCGCCGCCGGCATGGCCGTGCAGAACGCCAACCTGATGCTCGGCCTCGAGGAGACCGCGGGGCTCACGGCTGCGCCGATCTTTCCGTGAGGATCCGGCGGGCATACCCGCCGCTCCGGCGCACCTGGCGCTTCGTCGCCGCCGTGATCCAGCGCTACAACGAGGACGACGGCGCGGTGCTCGCCGGGCATCTGGCCTACACGGCGATGCTCTCGCTCCTGCCGTTCCTCGTCTTCGCGACCGCGCTGGTGGGCTTCCTCGTGGGCCCCGAGAACAGCCAGCACGCGCTCGACATGATGTTCGAGGCGCTGCCCGACCACGTGGCGCGCACCCTCGAGCCCGTGGTGGTCGAGGTGCTCGCCCACCGCCGCGGCGGCATCCTCACGCTCTCCGCGGTCGGCTCGATCTGGGCCGCGTCGAACGGGCTCGAGGCGCTCAGGATCGGCTTCGACCGGGCCTACGGCGTCGGCCGGGGCCGGCACATGGCGGTGAACCGGCTGCTCGCGATCGCCGGCGTGCTGGTCGGGTTCCTGATCTTCGCGCTGCTCGCCGCGCTGGTGGTGCTGGCGCCCATCCTGTTCCACATCGTCGAGACGCTGCTCGGCCTCGAGATCCCGGCCGAGGCGGACCTGATCCGCTACGGCATCGGGCTCGTGGTGCTGTGGATCGCGCTCACGCTGCTGCACCGGCTGCTGCCCTCGCGCGCGATGGGCGGGCTGCAGCTCTGGCCGGGCATCCTCGCGAGCGTCGTGGTCTGGTCGGCGGCGGCGACCGGGCTCTCGGTCTATCTCGCCTACGCGCCCTCCTACGCGCTCACCTACGGGACGCTCGCCGGCGTCATCCTGACGCTCCTCTTCTTCTATCTGACGGGGGTTGCGCTTATCCTCGGAGCGCAGGTCAATGCGGTGGTCAACGCGCGGAAGCTGGGGCGCCGCGCCGACCCGCCGGACGGGACGGGATGAGCGGAGGACAGGACGATGGCGCGCTCGCGCAAGGCACAGCGGATCCGGCTTCTGGCGCTCGGCGGCATCGGGATGGTCGCCGCCGCGGTTCTGGTGGCCGTCAGCTTCGACGACACGATCGCCTTCTTCAAGTCGCCGTCGGAGCTGGTCGCGGAGCCGCCGAGCCCCACCCAGCGGCTGCGGATCGGCGGGCTCGTCGCGGCCGGCTCGGTGGTGCGCGGGACCGGCGAGACGGTGAGCTTCGACGTGACCGACGGCGCGGCGACCGTCACGGTGAGCTACACCGGCGTGCTGCCCGACCTCTTCCGCGAGGGCCAGGGCGTGGTGGCCGAGGGACGGCTGGCCGAGGGCACCTTCCACGCCGAGGAGGTGCTGGCCAAGCACGACGAGAACTACATGCCCCGCGAGGTCGCCGACGCGCTCAAGAAGCAGGGCGTCTGGCAGCACGGCGAGGGCGGCCCCGAGGCCGGCGCGCCCGAGCCCCGCAGCTGACGCGCCGGCCGTGGCCCGCCGCCTCGTCTGGGCCGACGCCTTCACCGACCGGGCGATGGGCGGCAACCCCTGCGCGGTCGTGTTCGACGCCGACGACCTGACCGAGGCGGTCCGGATCGCGCTCACGGCCGAGACGCGGCTGACCGAATGCGCCTTCCTCGTCGCCTCGGACAGGGCCGATTTCGGCGCGCGATACTACACCGCCGCGGGCGAGATCCCGCTCGCCGGGCACCCCACGATCGCGACCTGCGCCGCGCTCGAGGACGCCGGGCTGATCGCGGGGCGTGAGCGGTTCACGCTCGAGATCGGCGCCGGCGTGATCCCGATCGAGGTGCGCCGCGGCGACGGGCCGACGCGCTTCGTGATGACCCAGCCCGCGCCCGAGTTCGGCACCGCCCACGCGGCCGCCGAGGTGGCCGAGATCTACGGCCTCGGGGTCGACGACGTGATCGGCCATCCGCAGACGGTCTCGACCGGCACGCCCTATTGCATCACGGTGCTGCGCAGCCACGAGGCGCTCCGCCGGGCGCGGCTCGACGCGCATCTGCTGGGCGCGCTCCGCGCCCGCGACGGCCATCCGCTGGCGCGCATGATGGAGCCCTTCCTCGTCACGCTGCACGGCGCGACCGAGGCGGGCGACACCTTCGCGCGGCTCCTGCTGCCGCCGCCGCTGCCGCCCGAGGACCCCTACACCGGCTCGGCCACCGGGGCCATGGCCGCCTATCTCTGGCGCCACGGCATGATCGACGGCCCCGTCTTCCGCGCCGAGCAGGGACACTGGATGGGCCGCCCCGGCATCGGCGAGGTCGAGGTGCTCGGGCCGCCCGAGGCCATCGAGGGGGTGCGGCTCGGCGGATCGGCCGCCGTGCTGATGCGGGGCGAGCTCGGCCTCTGAGGCCGGCCGCCCGGACAGGGGGACACGCATGTCGCGCGGGCGACACGACCGTTTCGACCGCCTCGAGACCGGAGCGCTCGTCGCCGCGGTGCCGGACGGCCTGCCCTGGCTCGCCGAGGCCGCGCGGCTCCACGACGAGCGCGGCAGCGTGGGCCTCGCGACCGGGCGGCGGCTCGTCCGCCTCGTCGACCGCGTGGACCGCGCCCTGCCGGTCGACCTGCCGTGGTGCGGGCTCTTCGTGGCGCACTGCATCCGCACCGGCGTGCCCGAGGCGCGGCTGCCGATCGTGCAGATCCGCGCACGCCCGTGGCTCGGCTTCGGCGAGCGGGCGGAGCCGCAGATCGGCGCGATCCTCGTCTTCTGGCTGCGCTCGCCGACCAGCCCGTTCGGCCATGTCGGCTTCTACTGGGGCGAGGACGCCGAGCATTTCCATGTCCTCGGCGGGAACCAGCGCGAGACGATCGAGGTCGAGCGGATCCCCAAGGCGCGTCTCCTCGGCGGCCGGTGGCCGCCCGGCCATGCGCGCCCGGGGCTGCGCCGGCCGCGCGACCCGGAGGCCGCCAGCCCGTTCGAGCACGGCTCGGACGGGCTCTGAGCGGCGCGCGACGCGCCGCCGCAATCGCGCGGAGACGCCTTACCCCGCCGGTCGGGAATGTTATCTTTGGGCAAACGGGAGGATCGCCGGATGATCGCGGAACTCGGACATTTCGCCCTCGCGCTCGCCTTCGTGGTGGCGCTCTACCAGTCGGTCGCGCCGCTCCTCGGCGCCGAGCGGGGCTACGCGGACTGGATGCGCACCGGCTCGGCGGCCGCGATGGCGCAGTTCCTGCTGATCGGGATTTCCTTCGCCGCCCTCACGCACGCCTTCCTCGTCTCTGACTTCTCGCTGCGGATCGTCGCCGAGAACTCGCATTCGCTGAAGCCGTGGCTCTACAAGCTGACCGGCACCTGGGGAAACCACGAGGGCTCCATGCTCCTCTGGGTGCTGGTGCTCGCGCTTTTCGGCGCGATGGTCGCGGCCTTCGGGCGCGAGCTGCCGCTCGGGCTCAAGGCGCGGACGCTGGCGGTGCAGGGGATGATCTCGGTCGCCTTCATCGCCTTCATCCTGTTCACCTCCAACCCCTTCGACCGGCTCGATCCGGCGCCGGTCAACGGCAACGACCTCAATCCGCTGCTGCAGGACATCGGCCTCGCGCTGCACCCGCCTTTCCTCTACATCGGCTATGTCGGGCTCTCGATGGCGTTCTCCTTCGCCGTCGCCGCGCTGATCGAGGGCCGGGTGGACG
>CAZWDE010000038.1:0-15115 GCA_964632555.1 uncultured Limibaculum sp. | reverse complement strand
TGTAGGAGCAGTGCTCGTTCCACATCGCCGAGACGATGCCGAGCTCGGTGAAGCTCGGCGTGCGGCCGAGAAGCCTGAGAAGCCGCTCGTACTCGTCGGGCTTCAGTCCGTGCTCGGCGGCGAGCGTCTGCGTCACCTCGGGCTCGGGCGCGTCTGTCGTCTCGGCCATCGGGGCTCCTCGCGGCTGGCTGCGCCGCCCTTCTAGCGGAGGCCCGCGGGCATCGAAAGGCGGCGCTCAGCAGGCGGGCTCGACGCCCTCGAGCGCGCGGGCGAGCGCGTCGGTCATGCGGGCCGTCCGGGCGGCGTCGTCGAGGGCGGCGCCGGTCAGCGTCACGTCGGTGTCGAGCGGACCCGCCGGCGCGAAGGCGACGCGCAGGAGCTCGCCCGTGCCGTCGGCCGCCACGATCGCGCCGGTGTTGCGGTCCACCACCATGATCTCGGCGGCGAGTTCGTCGTCGAGCCAGCAGGCGGCGGCCAGCCGCTCGACGCGCGCGCGGGCGATGGATGGCGGCGCCGGCAGGCGCACGGTCTCCCCGACCGCCGCCGGGGCGGGCTCGGGCGCGGGCGGCGCGGCGGTCTCGGGCGCGGGGGCCGCGCAGGCCGCGAGAAGGCCGAGAGCCGGCAGCGCCGCCCTCACGCCGCCTCGCCGAGCGCGTCCACCAGCCCGTCGAAGAGCCGCGCGCCGTCCGCGCCGCCGAGCGCGGGGTCGGCGAGCCGCTCGGGATGGGGCATCATGCCGAGCACGCGGGCGTTCTCCGAGAGCACGCCGGCCACGTGACCGACCGAGCCGTTGGGGTTCGCGCCCGGCGTCGCGCGCCCCTCCGGATCGACATAGCGGAACGCCACGCGCCGCTCCCCCTCGAGCCGGGCGAGCGTGGCGTCGTCGGCGATGAAGCAACCGTCGTGATGCGCGACCGGCACCCGGATCACGCGGCGGTTGCCGAAGCCCGCGGTGAAGGGGCTCTCGGTCGTCTCGACCGAGAGATGCACGTCGCGGCAGACGAATCTGAGCGTCGCGTTCCGCATCAGCGCGCCGGGCAGCAGCCCCGCCTCGATCAGCACCTGCCAGCCGTTGCAGATGCCGAGCACGAGGCCGCCCCGCCCGGCGTGGCGCGCGACCGCGCCCATGATCGGCGCGCGCGCCGCGATGGCGCCCGAGCGCAGATAGTCGCCGAAGGAGAAGCCGCCCGGCAGCGCGACGAGGTCGGTGCCATCGGGCAGCGCGGTCTCCTTGTGCCAGACCATCGCGGGCGGGCGCCCGGACGCGCGCTCGAGCGCGACCGCGAGGTCGCGGTCGCAGTTGGAGCCGGGGAAGACGATCACGGCGGCGCGCATCGGCGGCCTCCTCGGGTCAGACACGCTCGCGGCGGAGCAGGACGGCGTCCATCTGGAGCCAGGCGCCGAGGCGGCGCCGGGCGATCACCGGGCAGCAATATACGGGGACGAAGCCGAGGCTGTCGAGGCGGCCGAGGATCTCGAGATAGGAGGGCTCGCCGTCATAGGAGGGGGTGAGCGAGAGCTCCACCATCAGCCCCGCGGCGCGCGCGAGGGTCTCCGGCCCGCCCTCGATCGCGTCGAGCTCGGCGCCCTGCAGGTCGAGCTTGAGGAAGGGGCGGCCCGGGCGGTCCGCCATCAGCGCGTCGAGCGTCGTGACCGGCACGTCCTCGGCGGCGACGGGCCGGAGCGCGGGCGAGCGCGCGGCGCGCGGATGGGGCGGCAGCGCGGAGGAGAGCGTCGCGTCGGCGTAGCGGGTGATGCGGAGCCGCCCGGGCGCCCGGCCGATCGCGACGGGCGGGGCGACCTCCCAGAGCGGGTCGCGCGCGGCGGCCGCCGCGAGCCGGCGATGCGCCCCGCCGAGCGGCTCGACCGAGAGCACCGGCAGCCGGCAGCCGGCCGAGCGGATCCGGCGGACGAACTGGCCCTCGTTGGCGCCGAGATCGACCACCCAGTCGGCGCCCGACTGCGCGATCAGGTGGACGATGTTGCGCGTCTCGAAGCTCGGCAGCGCGCGGCGGAGCCACGCCCGACGGGGAAACGGCAGGAACCGCCGCCAGCCGGTGCGGGCCATCGCGGCTCAGAACCGGGTGATGACCGCGACGCCCGGCGGCGTCGGCCCGTCCATCGCCGCGAGCTCGGCCGAGGCGTCGGCGAGCGCGATCCGGCGGCCGACGAGCGGGGCCGGGTCGATCCGGCCGGCCGCGAGCATCGCGAAGAGGCGCGGGAACTTCCAGGCCGGCATCCCGCGCGTGCCGAAGAGCGCGAGCTGGCGGCCGTAGACGAGGTCCATCGGCAGCGCCATGCGGGCGTGGGCTCCGGTGGGCATGCCGATCTGGACATGCCGGCCGAGCGGGCGGAGGCACGCCAGCGAGGCCGTGGTGGTGGCCGGGATGCCGAGCGCCTCGACCGAGACATGCGCGCCGCCGCCGGTGATCTCGCGGACCGCGTCGGCGGCGTCGGTCTCGGCGGCGTGCACCGTCGCGACCGCCCCCATGGCACGGGCGAGCGCCAGCTTCTCCTCGGCGATGTCGACCGCCACGACCGACGCCCCGAGCGCGGCGCCCAGCATCACGGCGGAGAGCCCGACGCCGCCCGCCCCGTGGACCGCCAGCCACTCGCCGGGCGCGAGCGCGGCACGGCCGGTCAGCGCGTGGAAGGCCGTGGTCACCCGGCAGCCCATCGCGGCGGCGACGGCGGGGTCGAGGCCGTCCGGCAGCGCGGCGAGGTTGTGATCGGCCCGGGGCACCGCCACCCGCTCGGCGAAGGCCCCGGGGGCTGTGAAGCCCGGCAGGATCTGGCGCGCGCAGACGGTCTGATGGCCGGCCGCGCAGTCCGGGCACCGGCCGCAGGCGAGGATGAAGGGAGCGATCGCCCGGTCGCCCGGCCGCCAGCGGCGCACCTCGGGGCCCGCCGCCTCGACGGTGCCGCAGAACTCGTGGCCGGGGACGTGCGGCAGCGCGACGTCGGGGTCCGCGCCCGACCAGGCATGCCAGTCCGACCGGCAGACGCCGCAGGCGAGCACGCGCAGCACGACGCCGTCGTCCGGGCAGTCGGGCTCGGCCACCTCGGCGATCTCGAGCGGCGCGCGGAAGGCGGTGAGGCGCGCGGCCCGCATCAGCGGCGCTCGACGGCGAAATCCTCGATCACGGTGTTGGCCAGCAGCCGCTCGCACATGCGCCGCGCCTCGGCCTCGGCGGCCGCGGGATCGTCCTCGGCGAGGTCGAGGTCGATCACCTTGCCCTGCCGCACGCCCTCGACGCCCGTGAAGCCGAGCGCGCCGAGCGCCTGGCGGATCGCCTCGCCCTGCGGGTCGAGCACGCCGTCCTTGAGGGTCACGAACACGCGGAGCTTCATCGGCCACCTCCCGGCGCCGTCATAGCCGCGGCCCCGGGCCCCGGCAACCGTCAGGCGGCGGCGGGCGAGGCGGCGGGCGCGGGCGCGCGGCCGTGGCGGATCACCGCGTCGATCAGCATCCAGAGCAGGAGGCCGTTGCAGAGGTGCCAGAGGAAATGCGTGCCGACCGGGATCCAGTCGCAGGCCGGGCGGTCGAGCGTGCGGAAGAGCAGCGAGACGGCGAAGACCCCCGCCGCCCGCATCAGCACCACCCCCGCGGGATGGGCCCGCGCCCGGTCGAGCCAGAGCCCGACCCCCAGCAGCGCGAGGCAGGCGGGATAGTAGGAGACCGAGTTGGCGTACTCCCCGAGGATCGGCGGGATCACCTGGCGGAAGACCGTGGCGGCGGCCAGCATCGCGAGCAGGAAACCGAAGGTCGCGAGCCCGGCATCGCGCCAGCTGAGCCCGGCGAAGCGGGCCATCGCCACGGTGAAATAGCCGAGGATGAACATCACGATCGGCCCGCTGTCGGCCGCCCCGGCCCAGGGCGTCGCGTAGGTGTGGAAGAGGAACGAGCCGATGCCGACCACGACCGCGTTGCCCGAGAGCCAGGCCACCGGCCAGTTGGGCGCGGGCGCGCGGAAGAGCGACGGCGTCGCGACGAGCCCCGCCACCACGAAGACGACGCTGAGCGCATAGACCGGGATCACCAGCGGCCGGTAGAGCGGGCCGCCGCCGAGGGCGAAGAGAAGCCCGATGGTGTGCGCGAAGAAGGCGATGATGCCCGCCGCCATCAGCGTCGCCGCGATCGCCTCGCGCCCGAGCCCCGCGCGGCCCTGCCGGCCCTGCGCGACGAGCGCGCCGAGCCCCGCCGCGAGGAAGGCGATGTTGCTCACCGCGTTGAGCGGCTCGGCCCAGAAGGCCGCGCTCACGCGCTCGCAATAGAGGAAGAGATCGCGCGTCAGGTCCATGGCGCGGTCTTCCTAGCCCGGATGGTGGCGCATGGGAACCGGCGAGCGCGGCGCCGCTCACAAGCGCGGCATCGTCCCGCAGGCGCCGTTGATTTCCGCCGCGCCCGCCGCTAGCGAGCGGGGACGGGGCCCGGAGGCGAGCGATGGCGACACCGACCGCGAGCGACGGCACGGCCAGCGCGGCGCTCGCCCGCGCCGGGGCCGGCACGTGGCTGATGGCGCTCAACGTCGCCGCCGCCGCGGTCTTCTTCGCCTACGGCATCGAGGCGCTCCTCGTCGCCTGGGCGACGCCCGAATACAGCCACGGCCCGGTGATCCCGGTGCTCTCGGCCTACATGTTCCTGCGCGAGATGAAGTCGGTGCCGCCCGCCACGGGGCCGGTGACCGACCGGGCGCCGGGCGCGGCGCTCGCGATCTTCGCCCTCGCGCTCGGGCTGCTCGGGCTCCTCGTGCGCATCCCCGACATCGTGACCTATGCGCTGATCCTCTGGGTCGGCGGCACCGTGCTGCTCGCCTTCGGGCTCCGGCGCGGATGGTATTTCTGGCCCTCGGTGCTGCATCTCGTCTTCATGCTGCCGCTGCCGCAGTTCATCTACTGGCCGGTGTCGATCTGGCTGCAGATGGTCTCGAGCCGCATCGGGGTCGACATCATCGGGTGGTTCGGCGTGCCGGTCTTCCTCGACGGCAACGTGATCGATCTCGGCGTCTACCAGTTGCAGGTGGCCGAGGCGTGCTCGGGGCTGCGCTACCTCTTCCCGGTGATGAGCTTCTCCTACGTCTTCGGCGTGCTCTACACCGGGCCGGTCTGGCACAAGCTGGTGCTCCTGCTCTCGGCCGCGCCCATCACGGTGCTGATGAACTCGGTGCGGATCGGCGTGGTCGGCGTGCTCGTCGACAATTTCGGCATCGAGCACGCCGAGGGGTTCCTGCATCTCTTCGAGGGCTGGGTGATCTTCCTCGCCTGCGTGCTGATCCTCTTCGGCCTCGCCTGGGCGATGCGGCGGCTGCAGGGCGCGCGGGGGCCGCTCGGCGAGGCGATCGACCTCGACTTCGCGGGCCTCGGCGCGCAGGCGGCGCGGTTGGGCGCCATCGTCCCGTCGCACGCGCTCAAGGTGGCGACCGGCGCCACGGTCGGGTTCGCCGCGCTCTGGCTCGCGCTGCCCGAGCGGCCGGAGGTGCGGCCGGAGCGCGAGAGCTTCGCGAGCTTCCCCGCCGAGCTCGGCCGGTGGCAGGCCCACCCGCAGGTGATCCCCGAGCCGATCCTCGCGGTGCTGCGGGCGGACGACTACCTCTCGGCGAGCCTCCGCCCGGCGGATGGCGGGCCGCCGGTCGACCTCTTCGTGCCCTACTACCACAAGCTGACCGAGGGCCACGGCATCCACAGCCCCGAGGTCTGCCTGCCAGCCGGCGGCTGGGAGGTGAGCGCGCTCGAGCGCCGCGCGGTCCCGCTCGAGGGCGGCGGCGAGATCGCGCTCAACCGCGCGCTGATCCGCAAGGGGCCGGAGCGCCAGATCGTGTGGTTCTGGTTCGAGCAGCGCGGGCGGCAGGTGACCAACGACTTCGCCGCCAAGTTCCACAACATTGCCGACGCGCTGTGGCGCGGGCGGACCGACGGCGCGCTGGTGCGGCTGATGACGCCGCTCGCGCGCGGCGAAGCCGAGGCGGCGGGCGAGGCGCGGCTCGCGGAGGTGCTCGGCCTCGTCGTGCCGCATCTGCCGCGCCACCTGCCGGACTGAGCGGGCCCCCCGCCGCGGCGTTGGCCACTAGGCGCGAGAGCCTTTATCGACTAAGAAAATCAGGACGGTGGGCGAGGCGACGCGGGGCCGGCCCGGGCGGCGGCGGCCCACGGCCCGGCCCGTCGCCCGGCCCACGCCATGGAGGTGCGCGATGCTCGGAGCCCTGACCCGACGCCCCGGAGCCGCCGGGCTCCGCCGCATCGGGGCCGGCGCGGCGATCCTGCTGGCGCTGGCGCTCGCGGGCTGCGACAGCGTCGACGAGCGGGCCGAGAAGCATTACCGCCGCGGTCTCGAGCTGATCGAGGCGGGCGAGCCGGTGAAGGCCACGCTCGAGTTCCGCAACGCGATCCGGCTGGTCGAAACCCATGTCGGAGCCAATCTCGAGCTCGGCCGGCTCTACGAGGAGTTGGGCGAGCTGCCGGCGGCCGTGTTCCAGTACCGCAAGGTGGTCGAGCTCGACCCGGACGTGCTCGGGCCCCATCTGCGGCTCGGCCAGCTGTTTCTCGTCTTCGACCGGATCGACGACGCGCAGAAGTCCGCCGGGATCGCCGCGCAGCTCGCGCCCGAGAACCCGGATGTCCTGATCCTCGAGGCCGCCGTGGCGCTCCGCGGCGGCGACGCCGAGCTGGCGCGCGCGAAGACCGACGCGGCCTTCGCCGTCGCGCCCGGGACCGGCGATGTCTGGGTCATGCTCGCCGCGCTCTCGCGCTTCGACGGCGATCTCGACCGCGCGCTCGAACAGGCGGCCGAGGGGATCCGCCGCGACCCCGACAACGTCAAGGCGCATCTCTACCGGCTGACGCTGCTCGGCGAGGCGGGCCGCGAGGCGGAGATCGGCGCGGGGCTCGCGCGGCTGATCGAGCTCGAGCCGGAGAACCCGCGCTTCCTCGACACGATGGCGCGCTGGCAGCTCGGTTCGGGCGATCTCGCCGGCGCCGAGGCGACCCGCCGCCGCCTCGTCGAGCTCGAGCCCGGCAGCCTCGAGCGCGCGCTCGCGCTCGTCGAGACCGTGGGCCGCGCGCATGGGCGCGAGGCGGCGCGGGACGAGCTCGCCCGGCTCATCGAGACGCGCGGCGACGGCCCGATCGGGCCCGACCTCGTGCTGGCGATGGCCGGTCTCGAGATCGAGGACGAGAACTACGCCGCAGCGACCGGCCGCCTGGAGGCGCTCGTCGAGGCCGTCGACGGCACCGACGCCGCCACCCGCGCCCGCACGCGCCTCGCGCGCCTGCACCTCGCGCAGGGCGACCGCGCGGCGGCCGGCGCGATGGTGACCGACGTGCTCGACGGCGACCCCAAGAACACCGACGCGCTGATCGTCAGCGGGCGGCTCAGCATCGCCGACGACGATCCGGAGGGCGCGATCCGCCACCTGCGCGCCGCGCTGGCCGAGGAGCCCGCCTCGGTCGAGGCGCTCCAGCTCCTCGCGCTGGCGCACCAGCGCAACGGCTCGGCCGACCTCGCCCGCGAGCGCCTCGCCGAGGCCGTCGAGGCGTCGGGCAACGCGACCCCGCCGGTGCTGACCTATGTGCGCTTCCTCGTCGGCGAGGGGCGGGCGGACGCGGCGACCGACCTGCTCCAGACGGCGCTGGTCGAGCGGCCGGGCGACCCGCAGCTTCTCGCCGCGCTCGGCCAGCTCCATCTGAGGACCGGCGACTTCGGCGCCGCCGAAGAGGTCGCGGCGCGGCTGCAGGGCGATCCGGCCACGAGCGATCTCGGCGACCGGCTGATGGCGGCCGCCTTCGCCGGACAGGAGCGGTTCGACGAGACGATCGCGGTTCTCGAGAGCGCCGATCGCGCGAGCGTCCATCTCGGCGCCCGCGTGGCGACGCATCTGCGCAACGACGATCCCGCCGCGGCGCGCGCGGCGGTCGACCGCGCCCTCGCCGAGGACCCGCGCGACGCGACGGCGCTCCGGCTCTCGGCCACGCTCGCGCTGCTCGAGGGCGACATCGGGGCGGCGCGCGCGCGCTTCGGCGAGGCCGTGGCGGTGGCGCCCGAGGACCCGGCCGCCTATCTCGCGCTCTTCCGTCTCGAGGCCGGCCTCGGCGACCGCGCGGCCGCGTCGCAGGCGATCGAGGCCGGCCTCGCGCGCACCGGCGCGCCGGTGCTCCGGCTCAACCGCGCCATGCTGCGCGAGGCCGCCGGCGACATCGCGGGCGCGATCGAGGACTACCGGGTGCTCTACGCGGAGCAGCCCGGATCGGAGCTCGTGGCCAACAACCTCGCCTCGCTCCTCTCCGACAGCGATCCGACGCCCGAGGAGATCGAGCGCGCCTTCGCCATCGCCAAGCGCCTGCGCGACACCACCGTGCCGCACTTCAAGGACACCTATGGCTGGCTCCTGCATCTGAAGGGCGACACGGCGGCGGCGCGCGCGCCGATCGAGGAGGCGGCGCGGGAATTGTCCGACAACCCGATCGTCCAGTATCATTACGGTGTGGTGCTGGCCGAGCTCGGCGAGACCGAGGCGGCGCGCGCGGCGCTCGAGCGCGCGCTCGAGCTCGCGGGCGAGAGACCGCCGCCGCAGATGGCCGAGGCGCGGGCCCGGCTCGACAGCCTGCCGGCGACCCGGTGACGGGCGCTCCCGCCGCGGCGCTCCCGGGCGGGGCGCGGCGGGCCGGGACCGGCGAGGCGCGGACACGCGGGGAGGAGCATGTACGAAGCCTTCTACGGCCTCAGGGACCGCCCCTTCCTGATGACCGCCGATCCGGACTTCCTCTACTGGTCCAACACCCACACGCTGGCGTTCACCATGCTGCGCTACGGGGTGATGAGCCGGGCGCCGCTCACCGTGATCACCGGCGAGATCGGCTCGGGCAAGACCACGCTGGTGCGCCACCTGATCAACGAGCTCGGCGACGACGTGACCGTCGGCCTCGTCTCCAACATGCAGGAGGGCCGCGGCGACCTGCTGCACTGGGTGATGATGTCCTTCGAGCAGCCCTTCGACGACGGGTCCTACGTGCGCACCTTCCAGCGCCTGCAGGAGTACCTGATCGAGAACTACGGCGAGGGCCGGCGCTCGATCCTGATCTTCGACGAGGCGCAGAACATGTCGCCCGCCTCGCTCGAGGAGCTGCGGATGCTCTCCAACATCAACTCCGACAAGGACGAGCTCTTGCAGATCATCCTCGTCGGCCAGCCGCAGCTCCGCGAGCTGCTGCGCGACCCGGCCCTCGTGCAGGTGGTGCAGCGGGTGGCCGCCGACTTCCACATCGAGGCGCTCGGCCCCGAGGACGTGGAGGCGTATATCGAGCACCGGCTGACGGTCGCGGGCGCGGCATGGCGGATCTTCCCGCCCCGCACCTGCGAGCTCATCCACGAGGCGACGGGCGGCATTCCGCGGCTCGTGAACTCGCTCTGCGACCTCTGCCTCGTCTACGGCTTCTCCGACGACCAGAAGACGATCACCGAGGAGGTGCTGCGCGATTTCCTGTCGGGCGTCGAGCGGCACGGGATCTTCGCCAAGTTCCGGCCGCTCGGGCGCTCGCCCACCCTCGTGCGCCAGTCGACGACCTGAGCGGCCACCGGACCGGGAGAACGGCAATGGAAGCCAATCTGACGCCCAAGGACATCCTGCGCATGATCCGGCGCCGCACGGCGATGATCCTCGGGATCGTCGCCGTGGTGAGCGGGGCGGCGGTGTTCCTCGCCCTCTTCGTCCCGCCGACCTATGTGGCGAGCGCCAAGATCCTCGTCGAAAGCCAGCAGATCCCCGAGCAGCTCGCGGCCAGCACCGTCACGGTCTCGGCCACCGAGCGGCTCGAGCTGATCAAGCAGCGGCTGATGGCCCGCGCCAATCTGCTCGACCTCGTCAACCGGCTCGACCTCTACGCCGAGCGCACCGATCTCTCCACCGCGCAGAAGGTCGACCTGCTGCGGCGCTCCACCGAGATCGAGCGGTTCAACCTCCAGGTCGGCCGGGGCGGCGACGTCTCGGCCTTCACGATCGCCTACCGCGACAGCCAGCCGAAGCGCACGGCGCAGGTCGCGAACGAGTTCGTGACCATGGTGCTCGAGCAGAACCTGAAGGCGCGGAGCGAGCGCGCCGCCAAGACGCACGACTTCTTCAAGGAGGAGGTCACCGAGCTCGACACGGAGCTGCGCGCGCTCGAGGCCGAGATGGCCGAGTTCCGGCGCAAGAACGAGATGGCGCTGCCCGAGAGCCTCGGCTTCCGCCGCCAGGAGCTCGCGCGGCTGCGCGAGGAGCGGTTCGAGCTGCGCCGCCGCCTGATCCAGCTCGAGGACGAGCGCAGCGAGATCGCCGAGGCGCTCGACACCGGGCGCTACGCCGAGGCGCTCGGCACCCAGCTGACGCCCGAGGAGCGCGACCTCGAGAACCTGCGCACCGAGCTCTCCCGCGCCCGCAGCCTCTACGCCGAGAGCCATCCGACGATCCGCACCCTCGAGACGCGCATCGCCGCGATGGAGCAGAACATCGCGGCGAGCGACCCCGGCGCCCTGCCCGAGACCTCGGTTCAGCGGCGCGAGCGCCTGCGCGAGCGTCTGGAGCGGCAGCTGCGCAATCTCGACACCGAGATCGAGTTCCTGGTGAAGCGCCGCGAGCGGTCCGACGAGCGCGAGCGCCTGCTCGAGGCCTCGATCGAGGCGACGCCGCAGGTCGACATGGCGCTCAACGTGCTGGAGCGCCGCCACGGCGATCTCAAGATCCGCTTCGAGGAGGCCGTGCGCAAGCAGGCCTTCGCGGCCACCGGCGAGAAGCTCGAGGTCAACCGCCAGGCGGAACGCTTCGAGGTGATCGAGCAGGCGCAGGTGCCGGACCGCCCGACCTCGCCCAACCGCCCGGCCATCGCGCTCGGCGGGTTCGCCGGCAGCATCGGCCTCGGGATCTCGCTCGCGGTGTTCCTCGGGCTGATCAACCCCTCGATCCGCACCGTGGGCGACATGGAGCGCAAGCTGGAGATGCGCCCCGTGCTGACCGTGCCCTATATCCGCACGCAGGCGGAGCGGCGGCGCTTCCGGCGCACGCTGTGGGCGAGCGGCCTCGCGATCTTCGTCGTGCTGCCGCTCACCCTGTTCCTGATCCACCGCTACTACCTGCCGCTCGACCTGATCGTCGAGGAGGTGGTGCAGCGCAGCAATCTCCGCGCGATCGTCGCCAAGGTCGCCGCCAAGCTCAATCTCTGAGGACGCGCATGGTCGAACGCCTCAAGGTCGCGATCGCCAAGGCCCGGGAGCGCCGGGCCGCCGCCGACCGCGCCGCCGCCCCCGCGGCCGCGGCACCGAGCCCCCGGGAGCGCCGCTCCGAAGGCGATCTCGACCGGTTGTGGGAGGGGCTCGAGGAGGTCGCCGTCGACCCCGTGACGCTCGAGCGCGAGCGCATCGTCACGCGGCACAAGACCGACCCCGCGCACATCGCCTTCGACATGCTGCGCACCCGCCTCGCCAAGCTCGCGCTCGAGCAGGGCTGGACGCGGATCGGCATCACCTCGCCGACCAAGGGCTGCGGCAAGACCGTGATCAGCGCCAATCTCGGCTTCTCCTTCGCGCGCCATCCCGAGACGCGGGCGTTCCTCGTCGACATGGACCTGCGCGCGCCGCGGCTCGCGCGCTGCCTCGGCCTCACCGAGCGGCGCACGATCCACGCGATGCTCAACGGCAGCATCGACCCGGCCGACCACCTGCAGCGGATCGGCGCGCGCTTCGCCGTCGCGCTCAACACCCAGCGCGTGCGCGACGCGGCCGAGGTGATCCACAGCGCGACCACCCAGCGCGTGCTGGCGGGCATGATCGCCACCTACCGGCCGGATATCGTGATCTACGACCTGCCGCCGGTGCTGGTGGGCGACGACGCGGTGGCCTTCGCGCGCAACCTCGACGCGGTGCTGCTCGTGATCGCCGCCAGCGAGACCCGCCCCCACGAGGTCGAGGAGTGCGAGGGGCTGCTCGCCGCCGAGACCAATTTCCTCGGCGTCCTGCTCAACAAGGTCGAGAGGGGCGCGGGCTCGGACTATTACTACGGCTATGGCTGAGGGGCCGACGAGAATTCGCCGCCGGCCCGCAACCCCGACTTGACAATATTCCGATGGACCGAACCCGGCCGGTCGTGTATTCATCCGGTCAAAAGCGGCGGCAAGTCGCGCACGGACGAGGGGGCCATGAGAGGAAATCGAGCATGCTCCGGGTGATCGGCATCTGTCTGTGTCTCGTCGGCGTGGCGGGGCTCGCCCTGACCGGCGTCCGCGCGCAGGAGGCGGAGCCCGCCGCCGAGGCGAGCCTCGTCGAGGCCTACCGGCTCGGGCCGGGCGACGTGATCGAGGTCTCCGTCCTCGAGGACAGCTCGCTCAACCGTCAGGTGCTGGTGCGGCCGGACGGGAAGATCTCGCTGCCCCTCGCCGGCACGATCGACGCGGCCGAGCGCACGCCCGAAGAGCTGCAGGCCGCGATCCGCAACGCCCTCGCGGAGGACTTCATCGAGCCGCCCACGGTGACCGTCTCCCTCATCACCGCCCGCGCCGACCTGGACGAGGAGGACGAGGTCCAGCTGATCTACGTGATCGGCCAGGTCGCCAATCCGGGACGCTTCGAGATCCTCGAGCCGGTCAACGTTCTGCAGGCGCTCGCGATCGCCGGCGGGCCCGGCGTCTTCGCCGCCACCCGGCGCATCCAGGTGCGCAAGCGCGACGAGAACGGTGGCGAGACCGTGACCCTGTTCGACTACGACGCGGTGCAGGATGGCTCGGGGATCGCCCTCCTCGAGGTCGGCGATGGCGATGTGATTGTCGTGCCGGAGCGCGGGCTCTTCGAGTAGGCCGCGGAGCATGCGCCCGGCCCATGCCCCGCTCCTTCTCGCCGCCCTCGCGATCGCCGGCACCCCGGCGACGGCCGCGGAGTTCTCGCTGACCGGCAACGTCGCGCAGCGGCTGAGCGCGATCTCCAACCCGGACGCGGATCCCGAGAGCGAGGGGCTGGCGGTCGGCTCGATCACCTCGATCGGTCTCGACCTCTCCGCGCAGAAGGGCCGCACGCGCGCCGCGTTCTCGACCGGCGCCTCGTTCTCGGCCTTCGCCGGGCCCGCGGCCGACGACGATCTCAACCTCGCGAGCCCCAACGCCAGCGGCCGTGTCCGCTATACCGGGCGGCGCTTCGGCGCGGGAACCAACTTCTCCTTCTCGCGCACCTCGACCACCTTCAGCGAGCTCAACACCGACGCGATCCTGCGCGCGATCGACGAGCAGGAGGAGGGCGAGCCGATCGTGATCCCGGCCGACGAGCTGATCGTCGAGGAGGACGCGATCCGCACGAGCTTCGGCCTCGGCGCCGATCTCGACTACACGCTGACCCCGCGCAACCGGCTGACCCTCGCCGCTTCGGGCCGGATCACGCGGTTCTCCGAGGACGTGGCGGGGCTCGAGCCGAGCTCGAACTACGGCGCGAACCTCTCCTGGACCCATTCGCTCAGCGCCCGAAGCAGCGCCGGCCTCAGCCTCGGCGCGCGGCGCTTCACCGCCAACGACGCCGAGGAGACCGAGGGGCTGACCCTGTCGTTCTCGGGCGACTACCGCACCGCGCTCTCGCCCAGAACCGAGCTCAACGCATCGGCCGGCGCGTCCTTCACGGAGATCGACGAGCTCGACGTCGTCGGGGGCGTCGGCGTCCCCACCACCGACCGCGACGTCTCGTTCTCCGGCAGCCTCGGCGCGACCTATCGCTCGGACCGCGACACCATCTTCAATTTCAGCGTGCGCCAGGCCGTGGTCCCGACGACCGACGGCGAGCTGCAGAACGTCACCGGCCTCCGGGCCAACTACCGGCAGAACCTGACCCCGCTCGTGCGGCTGACGGTCGGCGCGGGGCACTCGATCTCGAGCGATCTGGGCGAGGCCTCGGGCGATCTCGAGCAGTTCTTCACGCTCTCGCCCAGCATCAGCTACCAGTTCGCGCCGCGGTGGTCCGCGAGCCTCGGCTACGGGCTTCGGGTGGAGGACGACGAAAGCGGCATCGGCGTGAGCAACCGGGTGTTCCTGTCGGTCAGCCGCAGCCTCGAGCTTTTCTGACGCGAAGGCTTTCTCGGAACCCCCGTGTGGCCTAGGGTATCCGAGGCGTGGTGCGGTGCAAGAATCTGAGGTGGGGAGCCGACCGGATGGACTCGGGCGAGATCGCCGCGAAGGACACGGGCGGAGAGGTCGGCTACCGGATGGCCGCCGGCGTTGTGCCGGACGTGGTCGCCATCGTCGACGTCGTGCTCACGCTCGCCGCGGCCGGGGTCTCCTACGCGCTCTACGTGACGCACAACCCCGATTTCCTCGAGCATTACGTGTTCTGCGTGGTGTTCATCGCCGGGGTGACGGTGCTGATGCTGCACCGCTCGGGGCTCTACGAGTTCGACGCGATCCTCCGGCCCATCGCGAAGTCCGACATGATCATCGTCTCGGTGGTCTCGGCGTTCCTGTTCTTCCTGACCATCGCGTTCTCGCTGAAGGTCTCCGAGGTCTATTCCCGCCTGTGGATCTACGCCTTCGCGGGGGGCGGGATCGCCCTGCTCGTGCTCGGGCGGCTGTCGCTCGCCTCGCTCCTCAAGGGGCTGGCGCGGCGCCGGGTGATCGAGCGCAACCTCGTCGTGCTGGGCCAGGGGCGGCAGGCGGTGCGCTTCCTCACCGCGCTCCGCCAGAAGTCGCCCCCCTTCACCAAGATCTCGGCCGTCTTCGCGCCCCGACCCGGCGCGGCCGAGCCCGACGGCGCGGCGATCGCGGGCTTTCCGGTGATGGGCGACGTGACGGACATGCTCGCCCATCTGCGCACCCACCGGGTCGACGACGTGGTGATCGCCATGCCGATCGACGCCGACGGCGAGGCCGCGGAGATCGTCGCGCGGCTCCGCGAACTGCCCGTCAACATCTACATCTCGAGCCAGCTCACGGACTACCAGCTCCGCTTCAAGCCGGTGCTCGGCCACCCCGACGCGCTGCCGCTCTTCGAGGTGGTGAGCCGCCCGATCTCGGGCTGGAGCGCGCTGATCAAGACGCTCGAGGACTATGTCCTCGCCACGGTCCTCTTGATCCTCCTGGCGCCGCTGCTGATCGTGATCGCCGTCGCGATCAAGATCGACAGCCC
>CAZWDE010000037.1:0-15135 GCA_964632555.1 uncultured Limibaculum sp. | reverse complement strand
AGCGCGCGGTGCAGGCGAGGCCGAAGGTGTCGTGCCGCCCGCAGGTGTCCTGCACGATCTCGACCAGCGGCTCCTGGTCGACCGACCAGTATTTCGAGAAGATGCCGGGTTCGGGATAGAGGCGGCCGGTCATCGAGCGCGTGGTCGTGGGGTCGATGTCGCGCTCGAGCCCGCGATCGAGGGCGCGCAGCGACAGCGCCTGGAAGTCGGAGCACTCCCGGCCCTGCACGTCGAGGATCTGGATGAACTGCCCCTTGCGCACCTCGTAGCCTCTGGCCTCGCCCGGCTGGATGTTCAGATCGAGCAGCGGCTCGGCGAGCGGATCGGGCGGGGCGAGCCCGCCCTTGGCGTTGCCGGGCCGCGCGCGGCGGACATAGAGCAGGATCTCGGTCGGCGGCGTCTGCGCGTCCGGCGCCATCGGCCCGCCGGGCGCGCAGACCACGAGGAGCCCGTCCGAGGCGGCGTGCAGCGTCTCGCTCGCCCCGGCGCGGCTCCCGCCCTCGAAGAGCCGGACGCAGTCGGCCCGGCCGATGTCGAAGCCCGCCGCCTCGAGCGCGCGGAGCACCCGCCGGCCCGAGGGATCGGCGGCGAGCGCCGCCTGCAGCCCAGCGGGGCTGCCCTCGCCGCGGCGTCCCAGCATGCCGGCATCCGAGCGCCCGTCCGGCGCGAAGAGCGTCAGCTCGGCCGGCTGCATGCCCTCGCGGTCGACGATCCAGATCTCGTCGCCCGCCTCGATGCGCACCGCGCGCGAGCCGCCGCCCGGCACCGGATGGCGCTCCACCCCGTGCGGCAGCACCGGCAGCCCGGGGACGAGCGCCGCGCCGGTCCGCGTCACCCGCTCGAAGGGTAGGTGGATTGCCATCGCCGCTCTCTCCGTCCTTTGCCCGCCCGGTCGTGGCTCAGCTCGCCGGCGCCGTCTCGGGCTCGCGCAGATAGGCCTCGAGGCTGTCGTCCATCGCCTCGACCCACGGCGTGTGGTGCTTCGGCGCCATCGTGCCGGTCATCACCGATCGGTAGCCGTTGTCGCGGAACGCCATGATGTTCTCCTTCTTGTGCTTCTTCCACTGGAAGAACGCCTCGTTGGCGCCGTCGACGTCGAAGCTCGGATAGTCGGTCTCGGCGATCAGCTCCCGCACATAGTCGCCCTGGTAGCGGATGCAGTCGTAGTCGCTCTCGTTGGCGTCCTCGCGCGCGATCCGGTCGGCGACGTCCTCGGCTACCATCTGCTCCTACGAGGGAGCCGAGAGCTTGCCCAGGATGTTGTCGCGCACCCACCAAGCCTGGGCGTCGAACATGTTGAAGGTGTACCACTGGTCCTGCATGCCGAGATAGAAGAGCTTCGGATTGTGGACCCAGACCACCCCCTTGTAGAGATCCGCCGTCGCCAGCCGGTTGGCCGTGCGCAGCCGCAGATCGTCCGGCAGGAACGGGAAGTGGTGGAGATAGCCGGTGCACAGGATGATCGCGTCGACCTCGGCGGTCGAGCCGTCCTTGAAGGTGCAGGTCCGGTCCTCGACCTTCTCGAGCAGCGGCACCTCGCGCCAGTTCTCGGGCCACTTGTAGCCCATGGGGGCGGTGCGGTGGCTGACCGTGACGGACTTGCAGCCGTATTTCCAGCACTGCGAGCCGATGTCCTCGGCCGAGTACGACGTGCCGATGATGAGAATGTCCTTGCCCTTGAACTCGAGCGCGTCGCGGAAGTCGTGGGCGTGCAGCACGCGGCCGTTGAAGCCGTCGAGCCCGTCGAATTGCGGCACGTTGGGCGTCGAGAAATGGCCGCTCGCGACGACGACGTGGTCGAACTCCTCGTCGTAGGTGCGGTCCGACCTCAAGTCGTGCGCGGTGACGGTGAAGGTGCCGCGGCCCTCGTCATAGGCGACCCAGCGCACCGGCGTGCGGAAGCGGCACCAGTCCCGGACATTCGCCTTCTCGAGCCGGCCGACGATGTAGTCGCGCAGCACCGCCCGCGGCGGGTACGAGGCGATCGGCTTTCCGAAATGCTCCTCGAAGGTGTAGTCGGCGAATTCGAGGCCCTCCTTCGGGCCGTTCGACCAGAGATAGCGATACATCGAGCAGTGCACCGGCTCGCCATACTCGTCGAGCCCGGTGCGCCACGTGTAGTTCCAGAGCCCGCCCCAGTCGTCCTGCTTCTCGAAGCAGACGATCTCCGGGATCTCGGCCCCTTTCGCCGCGGCGGACTGGAAGGCCCGCAGCACCGCGGTGCCCGAGGGCCCGGCACCGATGACGGCCACCCGCTTTTTCATTGGTCGTTCTCCTCTCTGGTCCTGGTCATTGTCGTCGCAAGTCCGGTCGCGTCGGGTCCCCGGCCGGTCAGGGCGGATCGGGGTCGGCGCTCGATCGGGTCCAGTCCGGCTCGAAGCCGAGGATCACCGCGTCGGGCGGCAGGCCCGGGTTGAAGAGCAGGTTGTGCCACCACGTCGCGGCGAAGGCCGGATGCCGCTCGTCGAGGCGCCAGACCCGGCAGGCGAGGTCGTAGCGCTGGCGATAGGCCGCGAAGCCGAGCCGGCAGCGCTCGGCCGCGCGGATGCGCTCGGCCCCGGGCGAGCCCGGCGCGAAACTCGCCGTCAGCATGTCCGAGAAATCCCCGGGCCGCTGGAAATAGGTCTCGGAGAAGAGGCGCAGGGCCGCCTCCCGCCGCTGCGCCGGATCGTTGGTGCGCCGCGCCATCTGCCGGAGCTCGGGCGTCATCGACGCCCGCGGCGTGCGGCAGAGCACGGTGATGATCTGCCCGATCGGCGCGTCCTCGCCGGCGAGCGTGACCTCCGGCAGGATGCCCGGGTCGGGGCGCCCCGCCGCCTCGCGGAACATGATCTGGCGCACCCGGCACTGCCAGCCGAGGAAGGCCCGGCGCAGGCGCTGCGGCGCGGTCTCGCCGCCGCTCTCGATGATGCCTCCGTCTGTCCGCATGCCGATCGGCGGGCGCCGCGTCTCCGTTCAGAACTTGCAGTAGGCCTTGCGGAGCTCGACCATCGGGTGGCGCTCCGACATCTGGAACTTCACCAGCAGCTCGCGCGCGATCATGTCCCGGTCCTGCTGGTTGTCGGGCAGCTCGACGCTCTCCGGCACCCGCACCCACCCGTTGATGTTGCGGTCGAACACCGCCGGGTGCCCCTCCTCGTAGCCCATATGCACGTCCTCGAGCCAGTTGAGGTCGTCCCAGCCCATGACCTCCATGTACTTCGCCAGAAACGGCGTCAGGCGCTCGTAGTCCGGCACGAGGTTCACGTCGTAGCGGTAGCCGATATGCTGGCCGATCTCCTTCTCGCGCTCCGAGACGAGCCCGGCGGCGTCCTTGACGAACTGGTCGACGTCGGAGATTTCCGAGCCGCGATATTGCGTGCCTGCCATGCAGTCCTCCCTTGGTCCGGCCGCGGCGGGCTCAGAGGTGGTGGTAGTCCTTGACGCCGACGACGTAGTCGGTGCCGGCGAGCGGCACGCCGGCGATCGCCGAGGCCTCCATCGTCAGCGCCGCGAGATCCTCGGGCTCGAGGCTGTGCAGCCGCGTCTTGCCGCAGGCGCGGGCGAAGAGCTGCGCCTCGATCGTCAGCGTGTGCAGGAAGTTGTAGACGCGCTCGGCCGCCTCGTCGGGGTTGAGCCGCTTGCGCAGCGTCGGGTCCTGCGTCGCCACGCCGACCGGGCAGCGCCCGGTGTGGCAGTGATAGCAGTGGCCGGCCTCGACCCCCATCTCCGCCTCGAAATCGGCTTCGGGGATGTCCTTGTTGCAGTTGAGCGCCATCAGCACCGAGTGGCCGAGCGCGATGGCGTCGGCGCCGAGCGCGATCGCCTTGGCGACGTCGGCGCCGTTGCGGATGCCGCCCGCGTAGATGAGCGTGATCTCGCCGCGCTTGCCGAGATCGTCGATCGCCTTGCGCGCCTGGCGGATCGCCGCCATGCCGGGCACGCCGGTGTCCTCGGTCGCGAGATGCGGGCCGGCGCCGGTGCCGCCTTCCATGCCGTCGATGTAGATCGCGTCCGGGTCGCATTTCACCGCCATGCGCACGTCGTCGTAGACGCGGGCGGCGCCGAGCTTGAGCTGGATCGGGATCTGCCAGTCGGTCGCCTCGCGGATCTCCTGGATCTTGAGCGCGAGATCGTCGGGCCCGAGCCAGTCCGGGTGGCGCGCCGGGCTCCGCTGGTCGATGCCGGCCGGCAGCGAGCGCATCTCGGCGACCTGGTCGGTCACCTTCTGGCCCATCAGATGCCCGCCGAGGCCGACCTTGCAGCCCTGGCCGATGAAGAACTCGCAGCCGTCGGCCAGCATCAGGTGGTGCGGGTTGAAGCCGTAGCGCGACTGGATGAGCTGGTAGAACCACTTGGTCGAGTAGCGCCGCTCGTCCGGGATCATGCCGCCCTCGCCCGAGCAGGTCGCGGTGCCGGCCATCGTGGCGCCGCGCGCGAGCGCGGTCTTGGCCTCGTAGGAGAGCGCGCCGAAGCTCATGCCGGTGACGTAGACCGGGATGTCGAGCTCGATCGGGCGCTTGGCGCGCGGCCCGATCTTCACCGCCGTCTCGCACTTCTCGCGATAGCCCTCGATGACGAAGCGCGTCAGCGTGCCGGGCAGGAAGGTCAGGTCGTCCCAGTGCGGGATCTTCTTGAAGAGCGAGAAGCCGCGCATCCGGTAGCGGCCGAGCTCGCTCTTGATGTGGATGTCGTCGATCACCTCGGGGGTGAAGATCGAGGAGCGGCCGAGCCTGCTCGTGTTGCGCGCGGTCGGCGCCTTGGCGCGCGCCGGGGTATCGCCGTCAGCCATCATGGTCTCCAAAAGGATCGGTTCGTTGGCGTCGCCGGGAGGATCGCCCCCGGCGCCGCGCTCAGAGGATCAGCTTCTTCTCGGTCGGCTCCAGATTGTCGTAGTTCCAGAGCTGCTTGCCGGCGACGATCTTGGTGAAGTGGTCGACGCCGCGCTCGGGCAGAAGGCCGTAGTGCCGGAGCTTGCGGGTCAGCCATGCCCGGTCGAGATCGGTCAGCTCGGCCTTCACCGCGTCGACGCCCAGCGAGCGGATCGCGCCGCCGACATAGATCGTGCCGTCATACATCGAGTCGCCGAGGTTCTTGCCGGCATTGCCGCAGACCACCATGCGCCCGCGCTGCATCATGAAGCCCGAGAAGGCGCCGGTGTCGCCGCCGACGATGATGGTGCCGCCCTTCATGTCGATGCCGGTGCGGCTGCCGACATGGCCCTTGCAGACCAGATCGCCCCCGCGCATGGCCGCGCCGAAGGTGCTGCCGGCGTTCTTCTCGATCACCACGGTGCCGGCCATCATGTTCTCGGCACAGGACCAGCCGACCCGCCCCGAGATCCGCACGTTCGGCCCGTCGATCAGCCCGACGCCGAAATAGCCGAGGCTGCCCTCGAAGATCAGGTTGAGCCGGTTGAGGATGCCGACGCCGAGCGAGTGCTTGCCGCGCGGATTGTGCACCACGATGGTGCCGTAGCCCTCGCGCATCAGCGCCCGCAGCCGCTGGTTGACCTCGGTCACCGTCATGTCGTCGGCGTCGATTTCGGTGCGCTTGTTGAAGTCGACGTCGAACGCCCACGGATAGGTGAAGTTCTCCTCGGCCGCCGGCTCGAAGAACACCTCCTGGGTGCGCCCCGCCAGCTGCTCCGTCGTCATTCCCATCTCTCGGGCGCGCGCCTCCTGGCTGCCCGGACGGGTGTCCTCGCTCACGCCTGCCAAACCCGGACCTCCTCGTCGTAAGGGTCATGCGTCTCGATTTCCTGGGGAAGGATGGCGCGGATCGCCACCTCCTCGGAGGCGAGCGCGATCAGATCGTCGCTCTCGTAGAGAACGAGCGGTTTCGCCGCCATCGTGTCCTTGGCCATGCCGAGCTGATCCCGCGTCGCCACCAGATAGGTGAAGACGCCGTCGATCTCCTCGATCGACCGGCGCAGGCTGTCCTCGAGGCTCATGCCGTCGGCGAGGTTGTGCGCGGTGTAGACGGCGAGCAGCTCGCTGTCGCAGTTCGACATGAAGCGGTGGCCGAGCCGCTCCATCTGCCGGCGCATGTTCCAGTAGTTGGTCACCTGCCCGTTATGCACGACCGAGACGTCGTTGTAGGGGAAGGCCCAGTAGGGATGCGCCGAGCGGATGTCGACGTCGGACTCCGTCGCCATCCGGGTGTGGCCGATCGCGTGCGTCCCCCGGAAGCCGCCGAGGCGGTACTGCTCGGAGACGCGGTCGGCGTCGCCGAGATCCTTGATGAGCTCCAGCCCGTTGCCGAGGCTCAGGATCTCGACGTCGTCGATCTCCTCGATGAAGTGGGCGAGCGCGGCGGTGTCGCCCTCGTGGCCGAGGATGTAGCGGAGCGCGTAGGGCGTGACCCGCTCCGACGCCTTGACGACCGCCCCGCGCGCGGCCAGCCGGCGGTCGACCTCGGCGATCCGCGCCTCCACCGTCTCGGCGATGCCGCGTCCCCTGGCCATGTCTTCCTGTTCGGCAACCTTCAGGCGCATCACGTAGTCGCCCGCGACCGGCTCGCCGTAGACCGCGAAGCCCGTCGAGTCCGGCCCCCGGTGCCGCAGCGCCCGGAGCATCGCCGTCATCTCCGCTCCGACGCTCGACGCCTGGCCGCGATGGATCACCCCGGCAATCCCGCACATTCCTCGATTTCCCTCCTGTGACCGCAGGCCCGGCGCATCGGCGCCGGGCAGTCTCCTCGTCGACCGGCGCTCAGGGCAGACAGTCGAGATAGGTCTTCTGGTCCCACTCCGAGACGGTGTGGTTGAAGCGCTCCCACTCGTCGGTCTTGTACTCGTGGTAGAGGCGGAACATCTCGCCGGGCATCGCCGACTTGATCACCTCGTCCTTCGCGAGCGCGTCGAGCGCCGCGCCGAGCGTCATCGGCAGCTTGCTCACCTGCTTGCCGGCCTCCATCGCGACATAGATGTTGCGCTCCTCGGGCTTGCCGCAGGGGATGCGGTTCTCCAGCCCGTCGTCGCAGGCCTTCAGGATCCCGGCGGCCATCAGATAGGGGTTGACCATCGAGTCGACCGAGCGGAACTCGAACCGCCCCGGCGCCGAGATGCGCAGGCCCGTCGTGCGGTTCTGGAAGCCCCAGTCCTTGAAGACCGGCGCCCAGAAGCCGGTGTCCCAGAGCCGGCGGTAGGAATTGACCGTCGAGCAGCCGATGGCCGTCAGCGCGTCGAGATGCTTGACGATGCCGCCGATGCAGTGCTGGCCGACCTCGCCGGGCATCTGCACGTCGTCGCCCTCCGGCAGGAAGGTGTTATCGCCGCCCTTGCGATAGGCGAAGACCGCGGGCATCGCCGCCGGCTCGTCCTGGCCAAGCTTCGGGAAGGTGTCCTCGCCGCCGCGCCAGAGCGAGATGTTGTGGTGACAGCCCGAGGCCGAGACGCCCATGAACGGCTTCGACATGAAGCAGGCGATCAGCCCGAACTCCCGCGCCACCTGGGCGCAGATCTGGCGATAGGTGGTCAGCCGGTCGGCCGTGCGCAGGCAGTCGTCGAAGGTGAAGTTGAGCTCGAGCTGGCCCGGCGCGTCCTCGTGGTCGCCCTGGATCATGTCGAGGCCCATGGCGCGGCCGTACTTGATCACCTGCATGAACACCGGGCGCAGGCTCTCGAACTGGTCGATGTGGTAGCAGTAGGGGTTGGAGTAGCCGCCGGCCGGCTTGCCGTCCTCGCCCTTCTTCAGCCACATCATTTCCGGCTCGGTGCCCGAGCGCAGATGCAGGCCGTGCTTGTCCTGGAAGCTCTGATGGATGCGGCGCAGGTTGCCGCGGGCGTCGGAGGTCAGATAGGCGCCCGGCGCCTCGCGCTCCTCGCGGTTGCGGAACAGCGTGCACCAGACGCGCGCCACCCGCTTGTCCCACGGCAGCTGGCAGAAGGTCTCGGGCTCGGGGATGCCGACGAGCTCGGCCGCCTCGGGCCCGTAGCCGAGATACTCGCCGTGGCGGTTCAGGAAGAGGTTCACCGCCGCGCCGTAGACCAGCTGGAACCCGCGCTTGGCCGCGCTCTCCCAGTGATCCGACGGGATGCCCTTGCCGACGATCCGGCCGGTCACCGAGACGAACTGCAGATAGAGGTACTCGATCCCCAGCGCGTCGATCTTCGCGCGCACCTCGCGGACCAGCGCGTCGCGGCCCTCGGCGTCCACGAAGGCCTCGATGTCGGTCGGGGTCCTGGCCGTCTGGGCGATGACGGCCGCGCCCGCGGTATGCCCTTTCGTCTCTATGTGTGCCAAGTCGCTCTCCCTGTCTTTGTCCTTCTGGCATCTCGGCAGTGCCAAGGGGCCGCGTGGCGGCGTCCGGGGCGGGGCTTGTCGCCGCCCCGCTCCGGCCCGCCGGGTCTCCCTCCGGATCCCAACCGGCGCTCTCCGGCCACGTTGACCAGTTTGCGGGCCGAGCACAACCAATTTTGTTCCTCTGCCAAAATTTGGTACATCAGTGCCGACGCGGCCACCGGCCACGCTAAGTTGCGACCCGCGGCGCTTTCGGGCGGCGCGACCGTAAAGCTGTCAGGGAGCGAAGGTGGTGGGCGGAGAACGGCGGGTGGCGTTGGTGGCGGATGGCGGCCGGACGACGACGATGACGTCCGGCGAGATCGCGGGCGTGTTGCGCGAGCAGATCGCCTCGGCCCGATTCGCGCTCAACGATCGCCTGCCGCCCGAGCGCCAGCTGGCCGAGCAGTTCGGCGTCGCGCGCGGCACCGTTCGCGAGGCGCTCCGCCAGCTCGAGCTGCTCGGGATGGTGTGCCGCCGCGCCGGCAGCGGCACCTACGTGACGTGGCGGGCGCCGGGAAGCAACGGCGGCGTGGTCGAGATCACCCGCCCGCTCGAGCTGGTCGACGCGCGCTTCGCCGTCGAGCCGCATATGTGCCGGCTCGCGATCCGCCACGCGCGCGACGCCGACCTCGCTGCCCTCGAGGGCCGGCTGCGCGTGATGGAGAGCGCCGAGGGCGATCCCGAGCGCTTCGCGCAAGAGGACGAGGCGTTCCATCTCGCGCTCGCGTCGAGCACCGAAAACCCGATGATCCTGTGGATGATGGAGACGATCCACGCGGTGCGCACCCACGTCCAGTGGGCGCGCATGCGCACGCTGACGCTGAAACCCGCGATGATCCGCACCTACAACGCGCAGCACCGGGCGATCTTCGACGCGATCTGCCGCCGCGAGGCCGAGGCGGCCGCGCAGGCGATGAAGACGCATCTGGCCACGGCGCGGCAATCGCTCGTCGAGGCGACGGACTGAGGGGCGTTCAGAGAGGGCGCGCCATCGCGCCCGTGGCGCCCGCGGCGGCCTGCAGCCAGTTGATGTAGATCCGCTCGGCGAGACGGTGGAGATCGGGGAGGCGCGCCCGCGTCTCGGCCTCGAGCCGCTCCCGCCCGCCCGGACCGAGGGCGCGCTCGAGGCTCGCGGCATAGTCCGGGATCCGGCTCCACGCGGCGATCGCCTCGTCCTCGATCTCGACGTGGAACTGCAGCGACAGCGCGCGCGGGCCCCAGGCGAGCGCCTGCACCGCCGAGCCCGGCGCGGTGGCGAGCACGCTCGCCCCGGGCGGCGGCGTCACGACCTCGGCGCCGTGCCACTGCAGCACGTCGAAGGGCGCCTCGATCCCGTCGAAGAACAGGCTGTCGACGCCCGTCTCGGTGAAGTGCACCGGCAGCACACCGATCTCGGGCGCGCCCGGTCGCACGGCCCCGCCGAGCGCCTCGGCGAGCAGCTGGTGACCGAGGCAGATGCCGAGAAAGGGCAGGCCGCGCTCGCGCACCGCCTCGGCGATCAGCGCCTTCTCGGCGACGAGCCATGGATGGAGGTCCTCCTGCCAGACATCCATCGGCCCGCCCATCGCCCAGACCGCGTCGCAGCCGTCGAGCGTCGGCCGCGCGCCGGCGTCGAGCTCGGCGATCTCGAGGCGGTGCCCGTCCTCGGCGGCGAGGCGGGCGAGATGACCCGGATGCTCGCTCGGATGGTGCTGCAGAACCAGGATGCGCATGGCCGTCTCCCTCTCCCCGTGCGGGACCGATGGGCAGGATAGCCGCCCGCCGCGCCGCCGCCAGCCGCCATCGCGCGCGACCGGGACGCGACCAATTCGTGCCGAGCGGTTGGCTTTGGCTCGCAATCCGGTTCGGGATGGTCTAACGTCAGGATCACAAAAAAGCCACGGAGGGTATCATGACGCGACGCTGGTCACTTCCACGCTTCTCGCGCCGGCGCTTTCTCAGAACCGCCACGGGCGCCGCGACCGGCGCCCTCGCCGCCGGACCGGGGCTCGCGACGCGCGTCCTCGCCGCCGACAAGGTGATCCGAATCGGCTTCCTCGCGCCGCTCACCGGCGCGGTGGCGGCCTGGGGCAAGCCGGGGCTCGACGGCTGCCGGATCTGGGCCGAGCAGGTCAACGCGCAGGGCGGCGTCCAGCTCGCCGATGGTGCCTACACGATCGAGTTCGTCGCCTACGACAACGAATACGACCCGGCCAAGGCGCGCACCGGCGCGACCAAGCTGATCCGCGAGGACGGGGTCAAGTTCGTGATGATGCTCGGCGGCGACACCTGGCCCGGGGCGCAGCCCGTCGCCGACCGGACCGGCATGCTGTTCTCGACGCTCCTGCCCTCGGATCTCGGCCCGGACACCGGGACCCTGATCGCGCCCGCCGAGGTGCACCCGATCTACAACGTCACGGGCGTGGCCTGGCTCGCCGAGACCAAGCCCGACCTGAAGACCGCGGTGATGTGCGCGCAGGACGACGCGCTCGGCCTTCCCTCCGTCGCCACCTATCTCGCCGCCTTCGAGGCCGCGGGCATCGAGATGCAGGCCGAGCCGCTGCTCTTCGACCCGGCGACCACCGACTTCGCCCCGGTGGTCACCAAGATGCTCTCCGGCAATCCCGACATCGTCTGTCTCGACACCTGCTATTCCGACTATGTCCATCCGCTCTGCGCCCAGCTCTTCCAGCAGGGCTATGACGGGCAGGTGATCTCCTGCACCGCCGACTTCTACGACCAGATCATCGCCAAGACCTCGAAGGACTGGATGGAGGGCTTCGTCTTCCAGTTCCCGGATTTCGACGACCCCGCGCTCAACGCCGACTTCATCAACTTCGAGGATCCCAACGGGTTCTACGCCACCTACAACGAGCGCCATCCGGGCGAATGGGGCGCGGTGTCGTGGGAATACGCGTCGATCATGGATCTCTGGAAGGCGGCCGCGGAGAAGGCGGGCTCGGCCGAGCCCGACGCGGTGCTCGCCGCGATGAAGGAGGGCGGGCGCGGGCGCCACGCCTTCGGCGACGCCGAATGGTGGGGCAAGGACCTCTTCGGGATCGACAACGCGCTCGTCGGCAACTGGCCGGTCGTGGCCATCGAGGACGGCAAGGCGCGGATCAAGGAGTTCCGCTCCATCCCGGACTGGTACGCCAAGCACGGCGATCTCCTCAAGAAGCACATGGCCGCCTACGGGCAGATGTGGGACCAGCGCGCATGAGGCGGCGCCACGGCGGTTCGGCCCGGCCCGCGCCGCCACTCCCGTTCCGCTCCCGGGCCTGAGCATGCTGGATCTCCTCGCCCAGACCGGGCTCAACGCGCTCTACGCGGCGAGCTACATGGCGCTCATCGCGGTCGGCCTCGTGCTGATCTTCGGCGTGATGGGCGTCATCAACTTCGCGCATGGCGAGCTCTACATGCTCGGCGCCTATGCGGTGGTGGCGGTCTATGCCGAGGGCGAGCTTCCATTCCTCGCCGCGGTGGCGGCGGGGCTCGTCTTCGTCGGGCTCGTCGGGCTCGCCATGGAGCGGGGGCTTTTCCGCCCGCTGCGCGAGAACCCGCTCGGCGGGCTCGTCGCCTCGATCGGCTTCCTGATGGTGCTGCAGTCCGCCGCCTCGATGGGCTTCGGGGTGCGCATGGAGCACGTGCCGCCGGTGACGCAGGAGGTGATCGTGCTCTCCGAGAGGGTGCGGCTGCCGGTGCAGCGTCTCTTCGTGATCCTCGCCGCCGTGGTGCTGCTCGGCGCGCTCTGGGTCTTCCTCACGCGCACGCGCTTCGGCTGGGCGCTGCGCGCCTCGGCGCAGGACCGCGAGGCCGCGGCGCTGCAGGGCATCTCGATCAACCAGACGGCGCGGATCGCCATGTTCGTCGGCGCCGCGCTCGCCGGCATCGCCGGGGCGCTGACCGCGCCGCTCGTGCCGGTCAACCCGCATATGGGCCACTCGGTGATCGTCACCGCCTTCATCGTGATCATCGTCGGCGGCATCGGCAGCCTCGAGGGGGCGGTGATCGCCGCGGTCGCCTACGCCTTCGTGCACACGCTCGTCACCACCTTCGCCGACGGCGTGCTGGCCGACATCGTGGGGCTTCTCCTGATGCTTCTGGTGCTGATCCTGCGGCCCAACGGCCTCTTCGGAAAGGCCGCCCGTGCGTAGCCTCGTCGTCGCGCCGCTCTGGGTCCTGCTCGCGGCGGCGCTCGTCGCCGTCCCGCACGCGCTCTCCTTCTCGCAGCAGGAGATCCTCGTCTTCCTGACGATCAACGTGCTGCTCGTGGCGAGCTATCGGCTGCTCACGCTGACCGGCGAATGGTCGCTCGGCCATGCCGTCGTGATGGGCATCGGCGCCTATGGCTCGGCGCTCTACGCCAAGCATTTCGGCGTGCCGGTGCCGATCTCGATGCTGCTCGGCGCCGTCACCGCCGCGCTCGTCGCCATGGCGCTCAGCTTCCCGCTCTTCCGGATGAAGGGCTTCTACTTCCTCATCGGCAGCTTCGCCGCGGCCGAGATCATCCGGCTTCTGTGGAAGCGGTTCCGCGAGCCGTTCGGCGGGCCGAAGGGGCTCAAGCGGATCGAGCCGATGCCGGATTTCGACATCGGCATCTGGGCCTTCGACTTCTTCGAGCCGGTGTCCTACTACTATTTCGCGCTGGCCGTCGTGGCGGTGAGCCTCTGGGTGATGTGGCGGATCGAGCGCTCGCCGGTCGGGCTCACCTTCCACGCGGTGCACTGGCAGGACCGGCTGGCCGAGGCGAGCGGCGTCGATGTGCGCGCCTATCGCACGCTCGCCTTCGTCATCGCCTCGGGGTTCGCCGGGCTCTCGGGCGCGCTGCTCGCCCACTACGTCGGCACCGTCAACCCGACGAGCTTCGATGTCGAGCTGATGGTGTTCGTGCTGACCTGGGCGATCGTCGGCGGCACCCAGACCTTCTACGGCCCGATCCTCGGCTGCGTCACGCTGACGGTGCTCAACGACATCGTGCTCCGAGAGATGGGCTTCGAGCAGATGCGGCCGATGATCTACGGCCTCGTGCTGATGGGGGCGGTCCTGTTCCTGCCGGGCGGGCTCGAGAGCCTCGTGCGCGGCGGCATCGCGCGGCTCCGCCGGCGGCTCGCGCCGGAGCGCGGCGCCGGGGCCTGGGCGCCCGAGACGGCGGGCGAATGAGCATGACCGTTCCCTTCCTCGAGATCGACGGGCTGACGATGCGCTTCGGCGGGCTGACCGCGGTCGACGGGCTCGGCTTCCGCGTCGAGCACGGCGCGATCCACGGGCTGATCGGGCCGAACGGCGCGGGCAAGACCACCACGTTCAACCTGATCTCCGGCTTCTACCGGCCGAGCGCCGGCGCGGTGCGGCTGCGCGGCGAGACGATCTCGGGGCTCAGGATGCACGAGGTGGCGCGCCGGGGAGTGGTGCGCACCTTCCAGCACTCGACGCTGTTCGCCGAACTCACGGTGCTCGAGAACGCGCTCGTCGGCACGCATATGGCGTTCCGGCCCAACATCTTCGCCGCGCTCGTCGGCTGGGACCGCGACGATCGCCGCGGCGCCCGCGCCCGTGCCGAGGAGGCGCTCGACTTCTTCGGCCTGCTGCCGCTCGCGGCCGAGCGGGCCGGCGACCTGCCGCACGGGCATCAGCGCGCCCTCGGCATGGCGGTCGCGCTCGCCGCTCATCCCGACGTGATCCTCCTCGACGAGCCGTTCACCGGCATGAACCCCGAGGAGACCCGGCGCATGATGGAGCTGATGCAGAAGCTCCGCGCGTCGGGCGTCACCATCCTCCTTGTCGAGCACGACATGCACGCGATCATGGGGCTCTGCGACCGCATCACGGTCATGAGCTTCGGGCGGCTGCTCGCCGAGGGCGAGCCGGCCGAGATCCGCAGCCACCCCGAGGTGATCGAGGCCTATCTGGGCGGGCGCCGCGATGCTGCTTGAGGTGGCGGGCGCGGTCGTGCGCTACGGCAAGGTCGAGGCGCTGCGCGGCGTCTCGCTCGGCGTGCCCGACGGCGGGATCGTGACGATCATCGGCGCCAACGGCGCGGGCAAGACGACGACGCTCCGGGCGATCTCGGGCCTCGCGCCGCTCGCCTCGGGCGAGATCCGCTTCGAGGGCGAGCGCATCGACCGGCTGCCGCCCGACCGCATCGTCGCCCGCGGCATCGCCCATGTGCCCGAGGGGCGCCGCGTCTTCCCCGACCTGACCGTCGAGGAGAACCTGATGACCGGCGCCTTCCTCAGGCGCGACCGTCCGGCGATCGCCGCGGATCTCGAGACCGTGTTCGCCCGCTTCCCCCGGCTGCGCGAGCGCCGCCGCCAGCGCGCCGAGACGCTGTCGGGCGGCGAGCAGCAGATGCTGGCGATCGGGCGCGCGCTGATGGCGCGGCCGCGGCTCCTCCTGATGGACGAGCCCTCGATGGGCCTCGCGCCCGTGGTCGTCGAGGAGATCGCGCGCATCGTCGAGGCGATCGCGGCGACCGGGGTGCCGGTCGTCCTCGTCGAGCAGAACGCCGAGCTCGCGCTGGCGCTCGCCCGCTACGCCTACGTCCTCGAGACCGGGCGCCTCGCGCTCGAGGGGCCGGCGGCGGACCTTCACGACAACGAACATGTGCGCGCGGCCTATCTCGGCGTCTGAGCCCGGGCGCGCGGGAGGGATCGGCCGCGCCGACCCCGAGGCCGCGGCCGCGCGCGCGGCGGGCTGGCGCATGGCTGAGCTCCGGTGGGAGCGTCTCTCGGAGGCGGCGCTCGAGAGCTGGGCCGCGGGCGAGGCCGAAAGCGCCGTCGGGCTCTGGCGCCGCGCCTGGTGGCTCGCGCGGTTCCGCCTGCCGTCGGGCGATCCGCGCCGCCTCGCCGCCCTCGCCAATGCCGCCACGGCCGACCGTCTGGCGGGGCGCGCG
>CAZWDE010000036.1:5605-15288 GCA_964632555.1 uncultured Limibaculum sp. | reverse complement strand
GGCTCTGGCCGGGGCGCGGCGGGCGGTCGGGGGCGGGGGCGACGCGGGCGCGCGGGGCGGCGGACTGGGCCGGCCACGGCGCACACCCCGCGCCTCCGCTCCTTGGCGCGGCCGGCGTCCTCGGGCTGCTGGCGGCGCTGCTCGCGGCGACGCGGCGGCTCCGGCGCCCGGCGCGGGTGCTGGCGCGCGACGCGGCGGCGTGGGCGCGCCGGACCCGACGCCGAGGGCGTTGACAATTCCGACCATATTCATCAGGAATAGGGGCGTGGCGATCGCGGGCCGGCGATGGCCCGGCGGGCGGCGAGGCGAGGCGGTCGGAACGCGATGCGGGGATCGGAGGGCGACAGCGCATGCAGGGTCACGGGTGCCAGGGCGAGACCGCGCGCGGGCCACGGCATCCCGGCCCCTGCGCCGGGCGGCCCGCGCTCGTGACCGAGGCCGGCGACCCGCCGGGGCCGCGGAGGCCGGCCGAGGAGCCCGAGGGGGTTCCGCGGCACGAGGCGCGCAGCCTGACCATGGGCGGCGACCGGGCGACGATCCTGCACGACGGCCAAGCCTATACCCTGCGCATCACGCGCCAGAACAAGCTGATCCTGACCAAATGACCGGGGCGGCGCAGACCGTCCGGAGCGGCCGTCGTGGGCCGACGCCGCTCCCCGAACCCACCGAGGAAAGGAGATCGCCCGTGCGACAGACCCTGACGCTCACCACCGCGCTCGCCGCCGTCGCGCTCGCCGCGCCCGCGGCCGCCGAGGACAAGACGGCGGTGCTCGAGACCTATGCCGACATCGCCCAGGCCGGCTACGAGGACAGCCTGATCGCGGCGCGCCGGCTGCAGGAGGCCGTGGCGGCGCTCGTCGCCGAGCCCTCGGCCGGGGCCATGCAGGCGGCGAAGGACGCGTGGATCGCGGCGCGCGTGCCCTACCAGCAGACCGAGGTCTACCGCTTCGGCAACCCGATCGTCGACGCCTGGGAAGGCAAGGTGAACGCCTGGCCGCTCGACGAGGGGCTGATCGACTACACCGCCGCGACCTATCCGGGCGCGACCGACGAGAACCCCTATGCCGCGGTCAACGTGATCGCCAACGAGCGCTTCACCCTCTCGGGCCGGGAGATCGACGCCACCGAGATCACGCCGGCGCTGCTGGAGGGCGAGCTCCACGAGGCCGACGAGATCGAGGCAAATGTCGCGACCGGCTATCACGCCGTCGAGTTCCTGCTCTGGGGGCAGGACCTCAACGGCACCGGCGCGGGCGCCGGGAACCGGCCCTGGACCGACTACGCCGCCGGCGAGGCCTGCACGGGCGGCCATTGCGACCGGCGCGCGGAGTATCTGACGGCGGCGACCGATCTGCTGATCTCGGACCTCGAATGGATCGCCGCGCAGTGGGCCGAGGGCGGCGACGCCCGCGGCTATCTGATGGAGGACCCCGACCGCGGGATCGTCGCGATCCTGACCGGCATGGGCTCGCTCTCCTACGGCGAGCAGGCGGGCGAGCGCATGAAGCTCGGGCTGATGCTGAACGACCCGGAGGAGGAGCACGACTGCTTCGCCGACAACACCCACAACAGCCACTACTACGACGGGATCGGCATCCGGAACGTCTACACGGGCCGCTATGTCCGGATCGACGGAACCGTGGTCGAGGGCCCGGCGGTCGCCGATCTCGTGGCGGCCGCGGCGCCCGAGACCGACGCGGCGCTCCGCGAGGCGCTCGACCGCTCGGTCCAGGCGCTCGGCGAGATCAAGCTCGTGGCCGAGGCCGGCATGGCCTACGACCAGATGCTCGCGCGCGGCAACGCGGCCGGCGAGCGGCTGATCCAGACCGCCGTCGACCGGCTCGTCGCGCAGACCCGCGAGATCGAGCGGGCGGTGGCGGCGCTCGACCTGCAGCCGATCGCCTTCGAGGGGTCGGACAGCCTCGACAACCCGTCCGCGGTGTTCCAGTGACACGGTGACGTCTCCCCGGGCGGGCGCTCCCAGGCCCCGCCCGGCACCTCGCGGTCAGCCAGCCGACGGCCAGCCGCCGCCTTTTTCCGGACCACCGGGCAGGGAGGCCCCATGCGACCGCTCCTCGCGGCCTGTCTCGTGACCCTCGCCGCGTCGCCGGCGCCGGCGGCCGATCTCGGCGAGCCGCATCTCGACATCGTCCCGCGCACCGCCGCCGAGCGCGAGCGGATCGAGGCGGTGACGCAAGCCCCGACGGACTTTGCCGCCCCCGAGCGCTTCGAGGAGCGCCCGGGCGGGGCCGCCACCCATTTCGAGGCGATGGACGGCAACGCCTTCAGCCATGCCTCGGCCAACATCTCCTTCGAGCGCGAGCTCGACTTCAAGGTGGGCAACGGCCTCTTCCGCAAGCTCTGGGTGACCGCCCCCGCCTCGACCGAGGCGTCGGACGGGCTCGGGCCCCTCTACAACGCCCGCTCCTGCCAGCGCTGCCATCTGAAGGACGGGCGCGGCCACCCGCCGGAGGGGCCCGATGACAGCGCGGTCTCGATGTTCCTGCGCGTCTCGGTGCCGGCCGAGCCGGCCGACCTGCCGGACGAGCTCCGCGCCATCGAGGGCTGGATCCCGACGCGGCCCGAGCCGACCTACGGCACGCAGCTTCAGGACTTCGCGATCGCCGGCCACGCGGCGGAATACACGCTCGGGGTCGACTGGGAGGAGGTCGAGGTCGCGCTCTCGGACGGCGAGACCGCCACGCTCCGCCGGCCCACCTGGCGCGCCGAGGACCTCGGCTACGGCCCGATGCGGGCGGACGCCATGCTCTCGCCCCGCGTTGCGCCGCAGATGATCGGGCTCGGGCTTCTCGAGGCGATCCCGGCCGTGGACATCCTCGCGCGCGCCGACCCGGACGACGCCGACGGCGACGGCATCTCGGGGCGGGCGCAGATCGTCTGGTCGCGCGAACACGGGCAGCCGATGCTCGGCCGCTTCGGCTGGAAGGCGGGCAACCCGACGGTGCGCGAGCAGTCCGCCGCCGCCTTCGCGGGCGATATCGGCATCTCCAACCCCCTGCATCCCGAGGGCGCCGGCGAATGCACGCTCGCGCAGACCGCCTGCCGGGCGGCGCCGCACGGGGGCGCAGAGATCCGCGGCGGGCTCGAGATCGATGCCGAGATGCTCGACCTCGTCACCTTCTACAGCCGCAACCTCGCCGTGCCGGCGCGGCGCGACCCGGGCGATCCGCAGGTGCTGCGCGGCAAGCGGGTGTTCCACGAGACCGGCTGCGCCGCCTGCCACGTGCCGAAGCACGTGACCCACCGGCTCGAGGACCAACCCGAGCAGAGCTTCCAGCTCGTCTGGCCCTACACCGATCTGCTGCTCCACGACATGGGCGAGGGGCTGGCCGACCACCGCCCGGAAGGCCGCGCCTCGGGCCGCGAGTGGCGGACCCCGCCGCTCTGGGGGATCGGGCTCACCGAAACGGTCAACGGCCACACCTATTTCCTCCACGACGGGCGGGCGCGCTCGCTGCTCGAGGCGGTGCTCTGGCACGGCGGCGAGGCCGAGCCCGCGCGCGACCGGGTGGTCGCGATGCCGAAGGCCGACCGCGACGCCCTCATCCGTTTCCTCGAGAGCCTCTGATGCGCGCGCTCCTCCTCGCCCTCGTCCTCTGGCCCGCCGCGGCCGCCGCCGCCCCGGTGATCGACCGGGCGCTCGAGGCCCACGTCCTGCCGCGCGTCGCGACGCTCGCCGAGGAGGGCGCCGATCTCGCCGCCGTCGCGGCGGAGGACTGCCGGCCGGACAGCGCGGCGCTGCGCGCGGCCTATCACGACGCCTACGACGCCTGGGCCGGCGTCTCGCATCTCCGCTTCGGCCCGATGGAGGAGGAGAACCGCGGCTTCGCGCTCGCCTTCTGGCCGGACACCCGCGGCTCGACGGCGCGCACCCTCGCGGTGCTGCTGGCCGAGGCGGACCCGGTGGTGGACGACCCGGTCGCCTTCGCCACCGTCTCGGTCGCGGGCCGGGGCCTCCTCGCCCTCGAGCGCCTCCTCTGGGACCCGCGCTTCGCCGGGCGCGCGGGCGAGGACCACTACTGCCGGCTCGTCATCGCGGTCGCGCGCGACATCGGGCGGACGGCCGGGGCCGTGCGCGCCGGCTGGGTGGAGCACGCGCGGCTCATGCGGGCGGCGGGCGCCGGCAACCCGCTCTACCTCTCGGAGACGGACGCGCTCCGCACCCTCTTCACGGCCGTCACCGCCGGGCTCGAGTTCAACGCCGAGCTGCGCCTCGGCCGCCCGATGGGGAGCTTCGCGCAGCCCCGGCCCGAGCGGGCCGAGGCGCGCCGCTCGGGCCGGTCGCTCCGCATCGTCTGGCGCTCGCTCGCGGCGAGCGGCGAGCTCGCGCGCCTCCTTGCCGTGCCCGCCCCGCTGGCGGACCGCGACGCGGTCGCCGCCGCCTTCGCCGAGGCCGTGGCGACCGCCGCCGCGCTCGACGACCCGGTCTTCGCCGGCGTCGCCACGCCCGAGGGCCGGCTTCGGGTCGAGGCGCTGCAGCAGCGGATCCGCGACGCGCACGCGGCGGTCGCCGCGCGGCTCGGCCCCGCGCTCGGCGTCGCGGCCGGGTTCAACGCGCTCGACGGGGACTGACATGCCCGACCGCCGCCGCGTCCTCGCGGGCGCCCTCGCCGCCGCCGTCGCCCCCGCCGCGAGCTGGGCCGAGGCGGGCAGCCCGGCCTATCTCGCCGCCGCGAAGGTGGGCGCCGACACCTACGCGCTCTTCGGCCTCGACGCGGACGGCCGGGACCTTTTCCGCGTCGCGCTGCCCGCGCGCGGCCACGCCGCCGCCGCCCATCCGCGGGCGCCGCAGGCGGTGGCCTTCGCGCGCCGTCCGGGCACCTACGCGCTGGTGATCGACTGCCGCGACGGGCGCGTCGCCGCGCGCCTCGCGGCGCCCGAGGGGCGGCATTTCCAGGGCCACGGGGCGTACTCGGCCGACGGCGCCGTGCTCTACACCTCGGAGAACGCCTACGATCTGGGCGAGGGGCGGATCGGCCTCTGGTCGTCCCGCGAGGGCTACCGCCGCGTCGGCGAGGTGCCCTCGGGCGGCATCGGCCCGCACGAGATCCTGCGCCTGCCGGGGCAGGACACGCTCGCCGTCGCCAATGGCGGCATCCTCACCCACCCCGACAGCGGCCGCGCCAAGCTCAACATCGCCACCATGCAGCCGAACCTCGCCTATCTCACGGGCGAGGGCGCGCTCGTCGAAACCGTGGAGCTCGGCCGCGCGCTCGCGAAGAACTCGATCCGCCATCTCGCCGCCCGGCCGGACGGGACGGTCGCCCTCGCGCTGCAATGGCAGGGCGCGCTGACCGAGGCCGTGCCGCTCCTCGGCCTGCACCGCCGCGGGGCGGCCCCGCGCCTTCTCGGCCTCGACGGGCCGGCGCAGCTCCGCCTCCGCGGCTATGCCGGCAGCGTGGCGTTCTCGGCCGACGGGGCGCGCGTCGGCGTCACCGCGCCGCGCGGCGGCCTGGCGCAGATCTTCGACGCGGCAACGGGCGACCTGGCCGCGGAGATCGCGCGCCCCGACATCTGCGGCCTCGCGCCCCGCGGCGCCGGGTTCCTCGCGACCGACGGGCTCGGCGGGGTGCTCGCCCTCGACGGCCGTCGGGGCGCGCCCGAGCCGCTCGCGGCCCGCCATGATCGCGCCTGGGACAACCACCTCGTCGCCCTCTGAGGCAGGCCCCGGGCGCGCCGCCGCCGGGCTCAGGCCGGGGCCCCCTCGGGTCCGATCGGGCTGACGAAGCCCTCGGGCTTCACCGCCATCACCGAGCAGTGGAGCCGGTTCAGCATGTCCTCGGCGGTGTTGCCGATCAGGATCCCGCCGAGGCCGGTCCGGGCGACGGTGCCCATCACCACCACGTCGGCGCCGGCGGCGCGCGCCTCCTCCGCGATCACGTCGCGGGCCGCGCCGCGCGCCAGCCGCGAGACGATGCGCGGCCCCTCGCCGGGCGCGAGGCCGGTCCGGATCGGCCAGACAAGCGCCTCGAGCGCCTGCGAGCGCGCCATCTGGACCTCGCGCACATAGCTCTCCGCCGCGGCGCGGGGGTCGGGGCGCGAGGTGAAGTTCCAGATCAGAACCTCGCCCGGCGCGTCCCAGGCGTGCAGCACGTGCAGGACCGCGTCGGGCCCCGCGGCGAGGCGCAGGCCCGTCTCGATCACCCGGCGGTTGAGGCCCGCCAGCGTCTCCGGCTCGCTCGCGTCCCAGTCGTCGACGTCGACCGCCGCCAGAACCGTGCGGGGCTCGGGGCGCGCGCCGGGCAGGCGCAGCCAGACCGGGCACGGGCACTTGCGCACCAGATGCTGGTCGGTGCTGGCGAACAGCAGGCGGTCGAGCCCGGCGAGCGGCTCCGCGGTCTTGACCACCATGTCCGCCCCGTGCCGCATCGCGTGGCGGATGATCTCGACGAAGGGCTTGCCGACGGCGACGTGGAGCTCCGGCGCTGCGCCCGGCAGGTCGCGCGCGGTGTCCTCGGCCAGCCGGGCGCGTCGCTCGGCGCGCATCCGCTCGAGCATCTCGGCCGGCGCCATGCCGGTCGCGCGGGCGAGGGCAGCGAGGTCGGGCGGCGGCTCGACGCAGCCGAGGACCGAGAGCGCGGCGCCGTGGCGGGCGGCGAGCGCGGCCGCCGCGCGCAGCGTGTCGCCGTCGTCCGCAGCCCCCGCCACCGCGAGCACGGCGCCGAGGCCCGGCCGGCGCGGGGTGTCGCTCATGCGGTGAGCTCCCGCTGCCCCTGCGGATCGGCCGGCGGCGCGTCCGCGGCGCTCTCCCCGCCGAGGATCATCCGCGCGGCGGCGATCGCCGCGTCGCGGTAGGGCATCAGCACGAGATCGGCGCGCGCGGCGCGCAGCTCGGCCGCCGTCTCCGGCCGCTGCGCCGCCACCGCCACCTTGCCCGCATAGCCGAGGTCGCGCGCGGTCTGCAGGAGCGCCCGCCGGGGGTCCTCGTGCGTCACGCCGGTGTCGTGCTCGGGCACGGCGAGCACCAGCCATTTCGCCGAGGCGAGCGGGAGATGGGCGAGGAATTCCGGGTCGGTCGCGTCGCCGAACACGACGTCGAAGCCCTCGGCCCGGGCGTGGCGCACGGCCGCGGGGCTGAAGTCGACGCCCAGCACCTTGAGGCCGGCCGCGCGCAGCCCCGCGCCGATGCCGAGCCCGTAGCGCCCGAGGCCGAACAGGATCACGTCGTGCGGGCGCGCCTCCGCCGGCGCGTCCTCCCGGCCGCCCTCGACCGCCCGGCGCTCGAAGATGCCGAGCACCGGCTCGAGGCGGGCGTAAAGCCAGTGCGACCACGTGATCATGTAGGTGGAGGCGGCGATCGTCACGAGCCCGACCAGCGTGACGAGCCCGAGCGCGGTCTCCGACACGTGGCCGAGCGCGACCCCCATCGCCATGAAGATGAGCGAGAACTCCGAGATCTGCGCCACCGTGAGCCCCGCGAGGAACCCGGTGCGCTTGCGGTAGCCCATGGCCCCCATCAGCGCGAGCACGATCAGCGGGTTGCCGATGAGCACGAAGAGCGAGAGCACGATCGCCGGCCCCTCTCTCGGTTCCTGTGCTGTGAGGTCGAGTGAGGCCCGTTGCTCGATGTAGTAGATGAGCTGCTGTAAGTCGGGCAGGGCGGCGAGCCGCGCCGCGATCGCCTCGCGGTACTGGGTCGAGGCGAGCGAGACGCCGGCCAGAAGCCCGCCGAGCTCCTTGCCGAAGCCGAGATAGTGCCCCACCGCGGCGAGCAGCGCGGCCCAGCCGATCGCGAAGGACACGAGCAGCTCCGGCGCCCGCGAGAGCCGCTCCACCAGCGGGTCGGCGAGATGGCGGATGAAGAGCGCGACGCCCGCGAGCATCGCCAGCCCGTAGCCGAGCACCGCCAGCACGTCGCCGAACCCGGCGTCGCCCGCCCCGCCGACGCCGATGGCCGACAGCGCGATCATCGCGACGACCACCACCACGTCCTGCACGATCAGGAAGCCGAGCGCGATCCGCCCGTGCAGGCTGTCGATCTCGCGCTTGTCCGAGAGGAGCTTCACGATGATGATCGTCGAGGAGAAGGTGAGCGCCACGGCGACATAGATGGCCTCGAGCGGGCCGAGCCCGAGCCCGAGCGCGATGGCGAACCCGAAGACCGTGGTGAACAGCACCTGCCCGAGGCCCGTCACGAGCGCGACCGGGCCGAGCGTGCGCACCAGCGTGAAGTCGAGCTTGAGCCCGACGAGGAAGAGCAGCACCGCGATGCCGAGCTCGGCCAGGAGGTCGATCTGCTCGTCCGAGCGGGCGATGTCGAGCACCGACGGCCCGGCGAGGATGCCGACGGCGATGAAGCTCACGATCAGCGGCTGGCGCAGCAGCAGCCCGAGGAAGCCGACCCCGGCGGCGAGCACGAGGAGCGCGGCGACCTCGTAGAAGACGTAGCCCGCGATCGCGTCCGTCATGGCCGGCCGTCCCCGCGGGGGTCGGGTCGGGCGAGGGATCTGCCGTGCGGCGTCATCGTCGGTCGGCCCCCCGTCTATTTCCAGCTCGGCTCGCGGGTCGCGCGCTCGTCCACGAAGGCCTGCAGGTCCTTCACCGCCACGCGGAACTCGCGGCCGAGCTTCACCGCGCGGAGGTCGCGGCTGTGGATCCATGCCCGCACGGTCGGCTCGCGCACCTTCAGCAGCTCGGCGATCTCCTGCGTCGTCAGGAACGGCTTGCTCAGCACGACCGCGGTTCCTCCATCCCGAGGCGCGCCCGGCAGCGCCCGACAGCCCTCCACATCGCCCAACCATCGTCCGGAGACGTCCCCCGCGCGTCAATTCACGGGCCGGTGAGCGCGGGAGGGGATTCCACCGTCGCGCCGGGCGCCGGCTCCGGCCGCTCTCGGGACCCTCGAGGTCGGCGGCCCGCGACCGGCCGTGCCGACCGGGGGCGTGGCGCTCGGACCGGCAGCGCGCTCGCGTCCCGTCTCTCGGGCGCCCGCGAGCGGCGGCCACCGTCCGGCGAACGCCGCCGATCGCGTCGTTTGCGCCGTGCGCCTCACGACGAGACCGGATCGGCGGTGTCCTGAGAACCGGCGCCGGCACCGGGGATGGCCGGAACGATGGCGCAGGACGACGGCCCGGAGGGGGCAACGACCCGGGATGCGCGACGCGGGTCCGCCAAGGAGACCGCGCCGGACGCGACGCGACCGGTCCCGCCCACGGGCGAGCGACGTGCAGCCGCGCCGGAGCCGGCGGTCGCCTGGCTGCTCGTCACGGCGGTCGCGGTCCTCCTCGAGGGGCTGGCGGGCTCGGCCCTCGTCGCCTTCCTCGTGATCGTCGTGGCGGGGCTCTGGGCGGGCTTCGAACTCTCGACACGACCGCGCCTCGCGGTCCTCGGCCTCCGGCTGCTGGTCTTCTTCGCGATCGCCCCGATGCGGCTCCTCGCCGATCCCGAGGCAACGGAGATTGCCGCCGACGACATCGCGCGCACCGTGCTCGTCGGGGCGGGGTCCGTCTGGCTCGTCGGCCTTGCGCCGCCATACCGCTCGGCCGGCTCGCGCCCGCCGCCCGCCGCGCGGCTCGCTCCGTTCGCCGCCGCGCGCGCGCTCGCCGTGGCCGCGGTGCTCGTCTGGGTGCTCGAGCCGCCGGCCCCCGGCGCGGTGCTCATCGGGGTGATCATCGCGCTCCGCGCCGAGCGGAGCCCGCCGACCGCGGTGCTCCGAGACCGCG
>CAZWDE010000036.1:0-5505 GCA_964632555.1 uncultured Limibaculum sp. | reverse complement strand
TGCCCGCGCTGATCGCGCGCCCGGCCGGCGGCTCGCCGGCGCGGCCCCCGCCGTGATCGCGCCGCAGCGCCTCCGAGGGCGGCGCGCGCGCCGGATTTGCTTTGTGGCGCCCGCGCCGAGGTCCTATGCTCACAGCCCGGACCGGCGCGCGAGGGTCCGGCGTCTCGGCCGGGCCATCGGATCCGGTGCCGCCCCGGGACGTGCGGGCGCCGCCACGCCCGGCGGATGCGCGGCCGCGGGGGCATCGCGGCACCGGAGAGGACCCGCCGCATGGCCCTGTCACGAAGCCTCCTCCGAGTTCTCGGTCTCGCCCTCGTCCTCCTCGCGGCCGGGGCGCGCGGCGAGGAGCGGCCGGACTGGACCGGCGCCTGGCAGACCTACTGGCGCGACGGCCACGCGCTCATGACGCTCGAGCAGGCCGGCGCCGAGGTCGAGGGGACATTCGAGCCCGGCAAGGGCGTGATCGCGGGCTCGGCCGAGGATGGCCTGCTCTACGGCGAATGGCGGCAGGAGGGCGCCGCCGGCACCTTCGTCTTCGCGCTGTCGGACGACGGTCAGAGCTTCACCGGCCGCTTCGAGAGCGGCGAGTACTGGAACGGCGAGCGGCTCGCGGAGGGCGAGACCCGCGGGCCGCGGCCGGCCGACGCCTCGACGCCGCGCGAGACGCTGCGCACGGTCGTGAGCGCGGTGAACCAGACGCTCGCCGCCGGGACCTCGGGCGCCCTCGCATGGGAGCCGCTGCTGCTCTTCGCCGGCGACCCGGCCGACGAGCGGGAGCGCCGGCGCCGCCGCCGGCTCCTCGCGAACATCATCGACATGTCGACCTTCCGCGTCTTCAACGCGCCCGAATCGGTGCCGCCGGGCGAGGACGCGACCTTCGCCATCGGACCCGACGGCAGCGGCGAGGAATACCGGCTGCGCTTCCGGCTGAACGACATCGGCCGCTGGCAGCTCCTCGTCGAACGGGAGGCCGAGCTCGAGGCGACGCTCGAGCGGTTCCTCCGCTCGCTCGGCCACGGGAGCTATGCGGACTACGTCGCCGATCGCAGCGAGACGCCGCGGAGCACGATGCGGCGCTTCATCGAGGGCTACGCGGCCGGCACGTCCGAGGGGCGCGAGCAGGCGATCGCGATGCTCGACCTCGGCTTCCTGCCGCAGCATCTCCACCCCATCGAGGGGCCGGTGCTGGCGGATTACCTCTACCAGATCATCAACCGCGCCGGTTACGTCGTCTGGCAGGAGCTGCCCAACAACCCCGGCTCGCGGGCGCCCTACGAGCACTATCGCCACCCCAAGGGATCCGTGACGATCGTGCCGATCGAGGCCGACGAGCCGCCGCCCGAGCGCGTCTGGCGCTTCTCGGCCGACACGCTCCGAACCGCGCCCGCGCTCTTCGGCGCGATGCAGGACCTGCCGCCGGCCGAAGGGATCCCCGAGCGGGAGCCGATCTCCGACTTCTTCGCGCTCCGCGAATGGATGCGGCAGCTCTCGCCGGCACTGGTGCGCCGCCAGGTCATGCTCGAGACGTGGCAATGGGGCGCGCTCCTGCTGTCGGTGCTCGCGGCGCTCGGCGCCGCCGCGGGCCTCGGCCGGCTCGCGGCGGCGGTCCTCGGCCGGCTGCTCCGCGAGGTGCCGGGCGTCGAGGTCGGGCCGGCGGCGCGGTCCTTCGTGTGGCCGGTCCGGATGGTCGTCTTCGGGCTCACGATCTTCCTCCTCTTCGCCGAGTTCGGCATCGGCGAGAGCGGGATCGCCTTCGTCAGCCGCGTCAACGCGCTGATCGTGGCGCTCGGGCTCGGCTGGCTCGCCTATGTGAGCGTCTCGGTGGTGGGCGCCTGGCTCTTCGCGCGCGCCGAGAAGAGCTCGAAGCATCTCGACGAGATCGTCACCGCGCTCGCGACGGGCCTGCTGAAGGCGCTGATCATCGTGCTGACGGTCATCGCCTGCGCCGATGTCGTGGGCCTGCCCTACGAGGGGGTGATCACCGGCCTCGGCATCGGCGGCCTCGCGCTGGCCTTCGCCGCCCGCGAGACCGTCTCCAACATGCTCTCGGCCGCCATTCTGCTCGTCGACCGGCCGTTCAAGCGCGGCGACCTGATCGAGGCGGGCGGGCAGTGGGCGACGCTCGAGGCCGTCGGTCTGCGCTCGACGCGCCTGCGCACCTTCGACGACTCGCTCCTGATCATCCCGAACTCCCAGCTCTCGGACCAGGCGATCATCAACTGGGGCAAGCGGCGCAAGCGCAAGGTGCTGCTCGGGATCGGCCTCACCTTCGACACCCCGCGCGACCGGCTCGACGCGTTCGTCGACGGCCTCCGCGAGGTGTACGAGGCGCAGCCGCGGGCCGACCGCACGACCTATTACATCGGCCTCAAGGGGTTCGGGCCGTCCTCGATCGACATCGAGCTCTGGGGCTATTTCAACGTCTACGGCTACGACGCGCAGGTGCACGCGCAGCACGCGCTGGTCGCGGACATCGTCGACCTCGCGCGCCGCGTCGGCGTGTCCTTCGCCTTCCCGACGCGGACCATTCACGTCGCGCCGGCCGCCGAGGCCGCCGCCGGGATCGACGCGCCGGCGCTCGCGCCGCCGCCCGCGCGCAGCGTGGGCCATTGAGCGCCCGGCGCCTCTGCGGCGGGGCCCGCCGCCTTCGCCGCGCGGGTGACCTCGCGGATGGAGGACGTGCCCGACCTGCCGGACGTCTCGCGCTTCCACGACGTCTTCCGCGGCGATGCCGGCGAGACGACGCCCGAAGGCGACATGCGCAGCGCCGTCTTCGCCGCCTGTGACCCCGCCGCCGGCGACGACGTGGCCCTCGACGGCGGGGCGTGCGAGCGCCGCCTCGCCGAGGGGCCGGAGATGGTCCTGGCGACCTTCGTGATCCCCGATCCGCCCGGCGTCCCGATCATGGTGCCGGGGCAGGTGATCGCCCGCGCGACGATCGACTTCATGCGCAGGCTCGACGTCAAGGAAATCCACGGCTTCGACCGCTCGCGGGGCCTCCGCCTCATCCGGGTCGACGCGACCGCCGCGAAGAACCGGGCGTGAGGAGGGAGCGATGCAGGTCGTCGTCGAGTGGCGTCAGGCCAACCCCTCCCTCCTCTCGTTCCTGACCGTCGGCCTCGCCGTCTGGCTCAGGCGCCAGACGGTCGCCGGCGGCGGGCTCGGCATGGTGGCCGCCGCCATCGTCGTCGGATCGGCCGTCGCGACCGGGGCGTCGATGCGGCGGCGGCCGCGCGCGCCGACGAGAGGGAGCACGGCGTGGCGAGCGGCGACGCGCCCGCGCTCCGCGGCTGGACGCCCGCCGCGCTCCGCGCCTGCCGCCTCGAGAACCCGGACCGGGACGGCGAGACGGTGCGCGACATCGCCGAGGCGCGCCAGCCGCGGGGCGACATCGTCGCGCTCGGCGGTCGGCGCGAGGCCATGACCGTGAAGCTCGGCCCGATCGGCCCCGAGGTCTCGGATCGGGCGGCGCTCGACATCGATCTCGACCGGGCCGCCGTGCTGGTCACGAACCGCGACATCCTGAGCAGGACCCGGTCGCAGCAGGGCAAGCGAGCGTCGCCGGGTCGGCGAGCCCGGCGATCCGGAGCAGCCGAAAGAGCCTCGGGCAAGATCGCGATCGAGATCGGGCTCCCGAGGCGGCGGCGGGCACCGCCCCGCCGGCCCGCCGCGAGGGGCCTTCGTGACCGCTGCCCGCCGGATCCGCCATCGCGCCCGCAAGGCGGTCACCGCGCCGCAGACGCGCGCGCCGGCGCCGTGCTAGCCTCGGCCCATGAGCGAGACCACGGCAGGCATCGACCGGACGACGGAGACCGAGCGGAGCGCCCGCGGCGGGCCGCCCGACCGGATGCCGGTCGAGGCGCTCCGCGCGGGGCGGCACGCGCTCTACGGGGCCCGGCTCGCGCATCTGCGGGCGGGGATGCGGCGCCACGACATCCCGGCGCTGCTGACGGTCGATCCGAACCAGATCGTCTACGCCACCGGGGCGACCAACATGACCGTCTGGTCGAGCCGCACGCCGGCGCGCTACCTCCTCGTGATCGCCGACGGGCCGGCGATCCTCTACGAGGGCCTCGGCGCGGCGCATCTCGCCGCCGGGCTGCCGACGATCGACGACATCCGCCGGGCCGAGGGGCTCGACTATGTGAGCTCCGGGGGCGATCCCGCCGGCGCCGCCCGGCGCTTCGCCGCCGAGATCGCCGCGACGCTGCGCGCCGAGGACCCGGGCCTCGACCGGATCGCCCTCGACCGCTTCCCCTTCGAGGCGGTCGACGCGCTCCGCGCCGAGGGGCTCAGGGTGGTCGGCGCCGGCGAGGCGCTGGCGCGCACCCGCGCGATCAAGCTGCCGGTCGAGCTGCCCTACATCCGCGAGGCGATGGCCCGTGTCGAGGAGGGGGTCGCCCGGCTCGAGGCCCGCGCCGAGCCCGAGCGCACCGAGGTCGAGGTCTGGGCCGAGTTCCACTACGCGCTGATGGCGAAGGAGGGCCAGTACGTCACCACCCGGCTCTGCCAGAGCGGGCCGAACACCCATCCCTATTTCCAGGAGGCCGGGCATCGCGCGCTCGAGCGCGGCGATCTGCTCTGCCTCGACACCGACGCCATCGGCTTCGAGAGCTACGCGGTCGACTTCTCGCGCACCTTCCTCTGCGGCGACGGCCGGCCGACGCCGGCGCAGCGCCTGCTCTACGCCCGCGCGCTCGAGCAGCTCGAGCACAACGCCGGGCTGCTCGGCGCGGGCGTCGCCTATCGCGAGCTCGCCGAGCACGCCTGGGCGGTGCCCGAGGAGCACCGCGCGAGCCGGTACTACTGCGTGGGCCACGGGCTCGGCATGGCCGGGGAGTTCCCCAACATCCCGCACCACGACCCGGCGCGCGCCTATCCGCTCGAGGGCGCGATCGAGCCCGGCATGATCATCTGCATCGAGAGCTATGTCGGGTGGGAGCGCACCGGCGAGGGGGTCAAGCTCGAGGACCAGTTCCTGATCCACGAGGCGGGCGTGGAGCGGATGTCGCGCTATCCCTTCGACGCCCGGCTCTCGCCGCGCATGGTCTGAGCCGGGGCGCCCCCGGGCGGCGCGCGCTCAGGCGGGACGGCCGAGGATGCCGGGCAGGTCGAGGCCGTGCTCGCGCGCGCAGTCGAGCGCGATCTCGTAGCCCGCATCGGCGTGGCGCATGACCCCCGAGGCCGGGTCGTTCCACAGCACGCGCGCGATCCGGCGGTCCGCGGCCTCGGTGCCGTCGCAGCAGATCACCATCCCCGAATGCTGCGAGAAGCCCATGCCGACGCCGCCGCCGTGGTGGATCGAGACCCAGGTCGCGCCGCTCGCACAGTTGAGGAGCGCGTTGAGGAGCGGCCAGTCGGAGACCGCGTCGGAGCCGTCCTTCATCGCCTCGGTCTCCCGGCTGGGGCGCGCGACCGATCCGCTGTCGAGATGGTCGCGCCCGATCACCACCGGCGCCAAGAGCTCGCCCCGCCGCACCATCTCGTTGAAGGCGAGGCCGAGCC
>CAZWDE010000035.1:0-15588 GCA_964632555.1 uncultured Limibaculum sp. | reverse complement strand
GCGCAGCTTGTCGGTCTGGCTGCGGGTGATGGTGCGCAGCGGGCTCTCGTCGAGATCGGGGATCCAGATCCCGCGATAGGCCGCGCCCGAGGAGAACGGCCGCTTGGTCAGCACGATGGTCTGCAGGATCGGCTGCCAGATCGCCGAGGGCCACTCGATCACGCGCTTGTCCGAGAGGAACTCGTTGAGATAGCGCCGCATCGACCAGTAGTCGGTCGCGTCCGGGGTGCCGAGATTGGCCAGCACCACGCCGACGCGGGCCTTCGGGATCGGCGGGTGTTCGCGCGGCGCGTGGGCGAGGCGGCCCGTGCCCGGGCGCTCCGTCGCGGTGTGGTCGAGCATGGTCGCGGTCCTCCGGCGCTGGCGTGATCCTGCCGCGACATAACCCCGGAGACCGCCGTTTCAAACCGGGCGCGGCGGCTGCGGCGCCGCGCCCGGCGTGGCTCAGGCGGCGAGCGCCAGCTCCTCGACCTGCGCGAGGCTGTGCGTCCAGCCGTGCTGGAACATCTCGGGCGTGTGCCGGATCCGGCGGTGGTGGACCGTCACCCGGGTGCCGCCCGCCACCGGCTCGAACAGCACCTCGGCCTCGGTCTCGTTGCCCTCGACCCCGTCCGGCCCCACGGCGCGCCAGGCCTGCAGGATCCGCCTCCCGGGCTCGAGCGCCGTGATCTCGCCCTTCATCGTGACCGTGTGGCCCTCGGGCGCGCGCGAGGTGACGTGCCAGGGCGCGCCGACGCGCGCCTCGACCGCCGCCTCGAGGTTCTCGTAGCCCGGCATGCCGAACCAGCGCGTGAGCGCGGCCGGATCGAGCCAGAGCGCGTAGAGCCGCTCAGGGCTCGCCGCGATCTCGCGGGTGACCGTGATCTCCGTCCCGTCCGTCTCGGTCGTCGTCATCTCGCTCGTCTCCGTGCTCATCGGCCGTCTCCTCGGCCAGCTCCGCCAAACGGTCGAGCGCGTGCTCCCAGAAGCCGCGGTAGCCGGCGAGCCACGCGTCGACGGTGCGAAAGCCGTCGGCGCGGAGCGCGCAGATCCGCCGCCGTCCCTCCGCGCGCCGGGTGACGAGACCCGCCCGCTCGAGGACGCCGAGATGCCGGGTCACTCCGGGCTGGGCGATCCCGAGCGCCTCCACCAGCTCCCCGACGCTCCGCGGGCGCGCCCGCAGCAGCTCGAGGATCCGCCGCCGATGCGCGTCGGCGAGGGCGTGGAAGATCTCGGAGGCCATCCCGGCCCGGTGTCCGTGCTCGACCATGGGCAATACATAGCTGACCGATTATATAATCGCAAGCAAATATAACTGAGGGATGATGGGTCGTCGCGCGGGCCCGCCGCCGCCGGGTGGGCGGGCGGGGGCGGTGGCGGGCCCGCGCCGTCAGCCCCGGGGTTTCTCGCCTGTCGGGATCTCGACGGTGCCGAGCGCGTCGGCGAGCCGCGTCCGCGCGCTGCCCGGTCGGAGCGGCGTCGGCTGGCCCGGCCCGGGCGCCCATCCGGTGAGGAAGACGATCTCGAACTCCGCCTCGATCCGCCCGTCCGCCGTTCCGAAATGCGCGGCGCAGAGCTCGCCCGCCCGCCGCAGCACGGCGCGCCCGATCGGCCGCCGCCCGCAGAGGAGGCTCGTCTCGCCCATCGCCCGCAGCTCGGCGAGGAGCGCCGGCAGACCGGCATAGCTCGCCCGCACGAGCTCGGCGTCGGCCACCGGCATCGCGAAACCCGCGCGCTGCAGCAGCCCGCCGAGGTCGCGGATCTCGGCCATCGGCGCGACGCGCGCGGCCATGCCGCCGGTGATCTCCGCCTCGGCGGTGGCGAGCGCGGCGCGGAGCCCCGCGAGGGTGCGCCCGCCGAAAAGGCAGGCGATCATCAGCCCGTCCGGCCGGAGCGCGCGGCGGAGCTGCACCAGATGGCCGACGGGGTCGTTCGCCCAGTGCATCAGGAACACCGAGAGCGCGAGATCGGCCCCGCCGGGCGCGAGCGGCAGGATCTCGCAGGGATCGACCGCCACCACCGACCCGGGCCGCGCCTCGGCCGCCGCTGCGGCCATGCGCGCCGAGGGGTCGACCTGGACGAGCCCGGCCGCGCCGACGCCCTCCGGCAGCGCGCCCGCCACCGCCCCCGCCCCGGTGCCGAGGATCGCCGCCTCGGGGAAATCGCGCGTGGTGTCGCCGAGGCGCTCGGCGATCCGCTCCGCCGCGAGGCGCCAGAGGAAGTCCGCCCCGCCGACGAAGCCGAGCCGCATCGCCCGGTCGCGCCGCCGGCCGAGCAGCGCCGTCTCGAAGAGCTCCGGTCGCGTGTCCGCCATCTTCCACCTCCCTCCGGCCCGAGATAGGCTCGACGCCGCCGGCGGACGAGCCGGACGGGGAAGCCGATGAGCCTCGCGACGCGCCTGACCGACCTCGTGTTTCCGCCGCTCTGCCCCGTGACGGGCGAGGAGACGGGCGGGCACGGCGCGCTCGCGCCGGCCGCCTGGCGCGAGCTCGGGCGCATCGCGGGGCCGGCGCGCTGCGACACCTGCGGGCGCGAGCTTCCGGGCGCGCCGCCGGGCCTCTCGGGGCCCGCCCTCCTCTGCGACTGGTGCGTCGCGAGCCCCCGGCCCTGGGACCGCGGCGCGGCGGCCCTCCGCTACGAGGGGTCGGGCCGGGCCCTCGTTCTCGCGCTCAAGCGCGGCGACCGGCTCGACCTCGTGCCGCTGCTGGCGCGCTGGATGCGCGAGGCGCGACCCGAGCTGGTCGCCGAGGCGGATCTCGTGATCCCCGTGCCGCTCCACCGCTGGCGGCTGCTGGCGCGGCGGTTCAACCAGTCGGCCGAGCTCGCGCGCGCGCTCTGCCGGCAGGCGGGCAAGCCGGGCGCGCACGCGCCGCGGCTGCTCCGCCGGGTCCGCCCGACGCCCACGCAATCCGGCGGGCGGGCCGAACGCGAGGCGAACCTCGCAGGCGCCTTTGCGCTCGGCCCCGGGGCGGCGGAGCGGATCGCGGGACGGCGCGTTCTCCTCCTCGACGACGTGATGACGACCGGCGCGACGCTCGCGGCCTGCGCGCGCGCGGTGGCGCCGGCCCGGCCCGCGGGCCTTGACGTGATCGTGACCGCTCTGGTGGAGCCGCGCGGCGCTCCCTACCTAACGCCCGACCGAGACACCGAGGGAGACCCGACATGACCCGCACGCCCGCCCAGATCGAGATCTACACCTCGCCGCTCTGCCCGTTCTGCCACCGCGCCAAGCGGCTGCTCGACGCGAAGGGCATCGCCTACACCGAGATCAACGTGCTCGGCCAGCCGGACCGGAAGGCCGAGATGATCCGGCGCGCCGAGGGCCGCCGCACCGTGCCGCAGATCTTCGTCGACGGCCGCGGGATCGGCGGCTCGGACGAGCTCGTCGCGCTCGACCGCGCGGGCGAGCTCGACACGCTGCTGGCCGCCTGAGACCCATGGAGCTGGCCGCCGCCCTGATCCAGCTCACGAGCTCGGACGACCCGGAGGCCAATCTCGGCCGGGTCGAGACGCTGCTCGGCGAGGCGGCGGCGGCGGGCGCCCGCCTCGCGCTCACGCCCGAGGTGACCAACTGCGTCTCGGCCAGCCGCACGCGCCAGACGGAGGTGCTGCGGGACGAGGCGCACGACCCGACGCTTGCGCGGCTCCGCGCGCTGGCCCGCGAGACCGGGCTCTGGATCTCGCTCGGCTCGATCGCGGTCAAGACCGGCGACCCCGACGGGCGCTTCGCCAACCGCTCGTTCCTGTTCACGCCCGCGGGCGAGATCGCCGCGCGCTACGACAAGATCCACATGTTCGACGTGGCGATCGACGAGACCGAGAGCTACCGCGAGAGCGCGGGCTACCGTCCGGGCGGGCGCGCCGTTCTGGCCGACACGCCCTGGGGGCCGGTCGGGCTGACCATCTGCTACGACATGCGCTTCCCCGCGCTCTATCGCCGCCTCGCCGAGGCGGGCGCGCGCATCCTCACCGTGCCGTCGGCCTTCACGGTGCCGACCGGGCGGGCGCACTGGCACGCCCTGCTGCGCGCGCGCGCGATCGAGACCGGCTGCTTCGTGCTGGCCGCCGCGCAGTGGGGTCGCCACCCGGCGGCGCGCGGGCGCGAGCGCGAGACCTACGGGCATTCGCTGGCGGTCGACCCCTGGGGGCGGGTGCTCGCGGATGCCGGCGAGGGCGAGGGGGTGACGCTCGTCACGCTCGACCTCGAGGAGGTGGAGCGCGCCCGCGCCCGGGTGCCGGCGCTCGCCAACGCGCGGCCCTTCGACGGCCCCTGAGCCGCCCCGCCGGCCGGGCTTGGCCGCATCCCCCGCCCGCGCTATGAGGCCCCGAGCCGAACGGAGGGGGCGATGGAAGTGTCGAGATCCGGCGAGCGCGACTGGCACGCGACGGCGCGGACGCTGTCCGAGGCCCTGCCCTTCCTCCAGCGCTACGACGGCAGCACCGTGGTGGTGAAGGTCGGCGGCCACGCGATGGGCGACGAGCGCGCGCTCAGCCTCTTCGCGCGCGATGTCGTCCTGATGAAGCAGTGCGGCGTCAACCCGGTGGTCGTCCACGGCGGCGGGCCGCAGATCGACGCGATGCTCACCCGGCTCGGCGTCGCCTCCGAGTGGTCGGGCGGCCTGAGGGTCACGACCGCCGAGACGATCGAGATCGTCGAGATGGTCCTCGCAGGCGGCATCAACAAGCGCATCGTCGCCGCGATCAACGGGCAGGGCGGGCGCGGCATCGGTCTCTCCGGCAAGGACGGGCGGCTGATGACCTGCGCCAAGGCGCTGCACCCCGCCCGCGGCGGCGAGGAGGGGGCGTTCGATCTCGGCTTCGTCGGCGAGCCGACCCATGTCGACCCGACGATGCTGCAGCGGGTGATCGCGGGCGATCTGATCCCGGTGGTGGCGCCGATCGGCGGCGGGATCGACCCGGGCGAGACCTACAACGTCAACGCCGACACGGCGGCCGGCGCGATCGCGGCGGCGATGCGGGCCGAGCGGCTGCTGCTGCTGACCGACACCTCGGGCGTGAAGGACGCGACCGGTCAGGTGCTCACGCAGATGACGCGGGCGGACATCGAGCGGCTGACCGCCGAGGGCACCATCGCGGGCGGCATGATCCCGAAGACCCAGACGGCGATCCGCGCGGTCGAGGCCGGCGTGACCGCCGCGGTGATCCTCGACGGGCGCGCCGAGCACGCGGTGCTGCTCGAGCTCTTCACCGAGCACGGCGCGGGCACGCTGATCGCCGGCTGATCGGGCGTGAGGACGCGCCGCGCGGTCGAGGCTTGACCCGGGCCGGCGCGAGCGCGATCTCACGACTGTGCGGCGGTGCGAGGTGACGATGTCGGAGACGGCGCTCAGACTCACGGTGTTCGTCGGGCTGTTCGCCCTCTTGGCGCTCTGGGAGCGCGTCTCCCCCATGCGCGCCCCGGCCGCCTCGCGCCCCCGGCGCTGGGCGACGAACTGGGCGGTCTCGGCCATCGACAGCGCGGTGGTGCAGATCGTCTTCGGCGCGGCCGCCGTCGGCGCCGCGATCGACGCCGGCGCGAACGGCATCGGGCTCTTCAACGCGGTCGGCTGGCCGGTCTGGCTCGCGGCGATCCTGGCGTTCCTCGCGCTCGACTTCGCGATCTGGGCGCAGCACGTCGCGATGCACAGGATCCCGGTGCTGTGGCGGCTGCACAAGGTGCACCACAGCGACCGCGACATGGACGTGACCACGGCGATCCGCTTCCATCCGGTGGAGATCGCGCTCTCGATGACGCTGAAGATCGGCCTCGTCTACGCGCTCGGCGCGCCGGCGGCCGCGGTTCTCGCCTTCGAGGTGGTGCTGAACGGGGCGGCGATGTTCAACCACGCCAACCTGCGCCTGCCGGCCGGCCTCGAGCGCGCGCTCCGCCTCGCGATCGTGACGCCCGACATGCACCGCGTGCACCACTCGACGCGACGGGCCGAGCACGACAGCAATTTCGGCTTCAACCTCTCGATCTGGGACCGGGTGTTCGGCACCTACACGGCCGAGCCCGCGGGCGGGCACGGCGGCATGACGGTGGGGCTGCCGGAGCACCAGGACCGGCGGCCGACCGGGCTCCTCTGGACGCTCGCGCTGCCGTTCCGGGGCCGCTGAGATGCGCGCCGCCGCGATCGCGCTCGCCGCCGTCCTCGCGACGGCCGGCCCGCTCGCCGGGCAGGAGGCGCGCAGCCCGGCCGGCCCGACCATCGCGCTCGACATGCCGGGGATCGCCGGCGGCCTCGCCGCGGCGATGGCGCTCTACCGCGCCGGCCGCCTCGACGACGCGGCCGGGCGGCTCGAAGCCCTCGTGGCGCGCCACCCGGACCGCGCCGACCCCCGGATCGCGCTCGCCGTGATCGACCTCGCGCGCGGCGATCCCGAGGCCGCCCTCGACCGGATCGAGGCGGCGGTCGAGGGCGGCTACCGCGGCATGGAGACCCTCGCGCGCTCGAGCGCCTTCCGCACCCTCGTCGGCCATCCCCGCTTCGCCGCGCTCCGCGAGGCGACCGCGGGCGAGCGCGCCGCTCCCGATCCCGTGCTGGCCGAGCCCGAACCCGCGATCGCCTCGGTCGAGGAGCTGACCGCGCCCGTCGGCCCCGCGAACACCGTCTGGAACCCCGACCGCGGCCGCGTCTCGGCGCTCGTCCGCGTGCCCCCGGTTCTCGCGCGCCGCCCGGTGCTGCCGGAGACGGGCCGGCTCGCCGCCCTCGCGCCCACGCTCAACCGGCTCTACGCCCGCGGCCGGGCGGCGGGCCTCGCCGGCGTGCTCTACGACAACCGCGACCGCGACCACTCGACCCTGCGGCGCGCCGCGTTCCCGCAGCTCCTCCATGTCGAGTACGACGCCGCGGCGCGGGAGCGCGGGCTCGACTACGGCCCGAACCGCGATCTCGATTTCGGCCGGATCACCTTCGGCAACTCCTCGACGGCGCTGACCGGCGGCCCCTTCTGGCGCAGCCAGGCGCGGCGCCTGCTCACCGAGCCGGACGGGCCGGACCGGCTCTTCCAGTCCTACAGCCGCAACCAGATCTACGTGTATCCGGAGAAGTCGGACCACGGCGACCGCGGGGCCGACCTGATGCCCGCCAACACGCCCTACCAGATCGTGAGCCAGGGCGCCTCGGGCAGCGACCGGCCGTTCCTCGAGGCGGTCGCGGTGATCCTCGCCGCCATGCCGCCGCCGGCGCGCGACCGGCTGGAGGCCGAGGGGCTGGTGGCGCCGGCGGTGCAGATGATCCTGCGGCGCGGCGCCGTGGGGATCGAGACGCGCGAGGACTACCTCTCGGCCCGCGCGCATCCGAGCGTGTTCGCCGCGGCGAGCCTCGACCCCGGCCGGCTGTTGCGCCTCGCCCAGACGCTCGACCCTGCCACCCTGCCGCCGATGGTGCGGCTTACCGTGCTCCACGAGGCGCCGGGGCAGCCGTCCTTCCTGTTCGGTCCCGGCCTCTCGGAGGCGCTGTTCGACACGCCCTCGGCGATCGCGCGCGTCTTCCGCGGCACGGCGGCCACCCGGCGCATGGTGGTGAGCGCCCGGACGACGCGCGACCCGAACGGGCGCCCCCTCACCTTCCACTGGCGGGTGCTGCGCGGCGACGCGGCGCGGATCTTGCTGACCCCGCGCGCCGACGACTGGAGCGTGGTCGAGATCGAGATGCCGTGGCACGACGCCTTCCCGGTGCCCGGGCGGCCCGATCTGACCACGACGCGGGTGGACATCGCGGTGTTCGCGGACAACGGCGCGACGCTGTCGGCGCCCGCGTTCGTCAGCTGGCTCTTCCCGCCCGACCAGACGCGCCGCTACGGGCCGCGCGGGCAGGTGATGGAGATCGACTACGCGCCCGACGGCGACCGCCCCTATGCCGATCCGCTGATCTTCCCGCGGCGCGACTGGCTCGATGTCTATGCCTACGGGCCCGACGGCGCGATGATCGGCTGGACCCGTCACCGCCCGGGCGAGAGCGTGCGCTACGACGCCGAGGGGCGCCGGATCGGGGCCGACGGCGTCGCGCGGCCGGTCGCCTACCGGGCGGGCGGGCGCGGACCGGACGGGCGCGTCGAGGTGGTCGTCGAGCCGGTCGAGGGCGCGACCGCGGCAGAGGCCCCCGAGTGAGGCGCGGCCGGCGGCCGGCGAAGCTGGTCGGGGCGGAGAGATTCGAACTCCCGGCCTTCGGTACCCAAAACCGACGCGCTACCAGACTGCGCTACGCCCCGTTCGCCCGGCGCTCCCGCGGATAATCCAGCCGGACCGGGTTGTCCATCCGCGCGCGGTCAGTCCTCGCGCTTGCGGCAGTAGAGCTCCAGCCGGTGCGAGACCACGTCGTAGCCGTGCGCGCGGGCGATCTCGCGCTGCAGCCGCTCGATCTCGGGGCTCGTGAACTCGATCACTTCCCGGCTGTCGACGTCGATGATGTGGTCGTGATGCGGCGCGTCGGCGGTCTCGAAGCGGGCGGGCGCGCCCTCGAAGGCGTGGCGCTGCACGACGCCCTTGTCCTCGAGCACCGCGAGGGTGCGGTAGACGGTGGCGAGCGAGACGGTGTCGTCGATCTCCTGGGTGCGGCGGTGCAGCTCGTTCGCGTCCGGATGGTCGTCGGACTCCGTCAGCACCTTGAGCAGCGCCTGGCGCTGGCGCGTGATGCGCACGCCCGCGTTGCGGAGCGCGTCCTCGAGGTCCGTGGCGCGGGTCTCGGTCTCGTCCGTCATGGCCGGACTCTACCCGCGCGGGGCCGGGGTGCACCAGTGCCCGATCCGTGCGCGGCGCGGCCATTTTCTTGCAAATGGTTCTTAACTGCGTTGACAGATGCAAATGGGTCGCATACTTGACTGCAGGACGCCGGAGCCCACTTACGCTTGAGGAGCACCCGCATGCAGATCACCCGTCGCCTCGCCCTCGCCGTCCCACTCGTCGCCGCACTCGGCGCGCCCGCCACCGCGTCGGCCGCCGACCCGGTCGAGGTGGTCACGACAACCGGCATGATCGCCGACGCCGCCCGCGAAGTCGGCGGCGATCTCGTCGAGGTGCAGGCGCTGATGGGGCCGGGCGTCGACCCGCACGCCTACCGCCAGACCCGGACCGACATCGCCGCGCTCGCGCGCGCCGACCTCGTGCTGTGGCACGGCCTCTATCTCGAGGCGCAGATGGAGGAATTCCTGCTCGATCTCGGCGAGCGCGGCAACGTGGTCGCCGTCGCCGAGGCCCTGCCGCGGAACCTCCTGATCGCGCACGACGAGTACGAGGACAAGGTCGACCCCCATGTCTGGATGAACCCCAATCTCTGGGCCCGCGTGGTGCTCGAGGTGCGCGACGCGCTGATCGCGACCCACCCCGAGGGCGAGGCCACCTTCCGCGCCAACGCCGAGGCCCATGTCGCGGAACTGCGCGCGCTCGCCCGCTACACCACCGACGTGCTCGCCTCGGTGCCGGCCGACAGCCGGGTGCTCGTCACCGCGCACGACGCGTTCAACTATTTCGGCTCGGCCTACGGCTTCGAGGTGGTCGGCATCCAGGGCATCTCGACCGAGAGCGAGGCCGGCCTCGCCCGCATCCGCGAGCTCGTCGAGCTGATCGTGGCGCGCGACATCGGCGCGGTCTTCGTCGAGACCTCGGTGTCCGACCGCAACATCCGCGCGCTGATCGAGGGCGCGGCCGCCGAGGGCCACGAGGTGGTGATCGGGGGCGAGCTCTACTCCGACGCGATGGGCGAGCCCGGCACCTACGAGGGCACCTATCTCGGCATGATCGACCACAACGCGACCGTGATCGCCCGAGCGCTCGGGGGCGAGGCCCCCGAGGCCGGGATGAGCGGCAAGCTCGGAAGCTGAGGAGACCGGAATGACGCCAGCAGCCCTCGAACTCGCCGCGACCGACGGGGTGGCGGCGCAGCCGCGCGCGGCCGGGGACGCGGCGCTCGCGATCCGGGGGCTCACCGTCTCCTACGGCGAGAGGCCGGCGGTGTTCTCGGTCGACGCGACCTTCCCGCATCCGGCGCTCGCCGCGATCGTCGGCCCCAACGGCGCCGGCAAGTCGACCCTCCTCAAGGCCGCGCTCGGGGTCGTCCCCCGCCTCTCCGGCAGCGTCGAGGTCTTCGGCCGGCCGATCGACGCGGCGCGCGGGCGCGTCGCCTATGTGCCGCAGCGCGCGAGCGTCGACTGGGACTTCCCGACCCGCGTGATCGACGTGGTGACGATGGGCCTCTACCGCGAGCTCGGCCTTCTCGGGCTCGTTCGCGCGCGCCACCGCCGCGCCGCGCTCGAGTGCCTCGAGCGCGTCGGCATGGTCGAGTTCGCCGACCGCCAGATCGGCCAGCTCTCCGGCGGCCAGCAGCAGCGCGTGTTCCTCGCCCGCGCGCTCGCGCAGGGCGCCGATCTCTACCTGCTCGACGAGCCCTTCGCCGGCGTCGACGCGGCGACCGAGCGCGCGATCGTCGACGTGCTCAAGGACCTCAAGGCCGAGGGCCGGAGCGTGATCTGCGTGCATCACGACCTCGCGACGGTGGCGGACTATTTCGACCACGTGCTGCTGATCAACGTGCGCAAGATCGCCGAGGGGCCGGTCGCGACCACCTTCACCGCCGAGCGGCTGCAGGAAACCTATGGCGGGCGGCTCGCCACCGCGCATGTCGACCGCCTGAAGCTGCCGGCCTGAGGGCCCGGGGCCGCCGTGGACCGGCTGATCGACGCGCTCCTCCTGCAGTCGGGCTACAACGCCGCGCTGGTCGCCATCGGGGCGGCGCTGCTCGGCATCGCGGCGGGCGCGTCGGGCACCTTCCTGTTCCTGCGCAAGCGCGCGCTCGTCTCCGACGCGGTGGCGCACGCGACGCTGCCCGGCGTCGGCCTCGCCTTCATCGCCATGGTCGCGCTCGGCGGCGACGGGCGCAGCCTGCCGGGCCTCCTCGCGGGATCGGCCGTGACCGCCGTGCTCGGCCTCCTCGCGGTCGAGTGGATGGCGCGGCGCACGCGGCTCGCCGAGGACGCCGCCATCGGCGCCGTGCTCTCGGTCTTCTTCGGGCTCGGCGTCGTGCTGCTCACGGTGATCCAGACGATGGCGGCCGGCCGGCAGGCGGGGCTCGAGAGCTTCCTGCTCGGCGCGACCGCGGGCATGCTCTACGCCGAGGCGCTGGCGATCGCGGCGATGGCGGCCCTCGCGGTCGGCGCCACCTGGGCGCTCCGCCGGCCGATGGCGATGGTGGCCTTCGATCCGGGCTACGCGGCCGCGAGCGGGATCGACGTGCGCCGGACCGACCTCGCGATGATGGCGCTCGTCACGGCGGTGACCGTGATCGGGCTCAAGATCGTCGGCCTCGTGCTGATCGTCGCGCTGCTGATCGTTCCCGCCGTGACCGCGCGGTTCTGGACCGAGCGGACCGAGGCGATGATCTGGATCGCGGGCGGGCTCGGCGGGGTCTCGGGCTATCTCGGCGCGGCGATCTCGGCCTCGGCGCCGGCGCTGCCCACGGGCCCCATCATCTCGCTGGTCGCGGCCGGGCTCTTCGCGCTCTCGCTCTTCTTCGCGCCCGAGCGCGGCGTCCTCGCGGCCCTGATCCGCCACCGCCGTTTCCAGGCGCGGGTGCATCTGCGCCAGGGCCTCCTCGCCCTCGCCCGCACCGAGCCGATCCACGACCGCTACACCCTGCGGGTGCTCGGCCGCGAGGGGCTCATCCGGCCGGACGGCGTCGCGACCGAGGCCGGCCGCGCCCTCGCCGCCAAGGCGGTGCGCGACGAGGCGCGCTGGGAGATGGCGCGCCGCACCTACCAGGACACCGCGCTCACCGGTCGCTACGACGGGCTGACGCCCATCGAGACCGTGCTCACGCGCGACGAGATCGCCGAGCTCGACCGCATGATCGGCGGGCCGCGGGAGATCGCCTGATGGGCGCCGAGTTCGTCCAGCTCTCGCTGACGCCGATCCTGATCGGCACGCTCGCGGCGATCGCCTGCGCGCTGCCGGGGAATTTCCTGATCCTGCGCCGCCAGGCGCTGATCGGCGACGCGATCAGCCATGTCGTGCTGCCGGGCATCGTGGTCGCCTTCCTCGTGACCGGCACGGTCGCCTCGATCCCGATGCTGCTCGGCGCGGGCGCGGCGGCGCTGGTGGCGGTGGTGCTGATCGAGGCGATCCGCCGGCTCGGGCGCATCGAGTCGGGCGCCGCGATGGGCGTCACCTTCACCACGCTCTTCGCCGGCGGCGTGCTGCTGCTCGAGCAGACCGACACGAGCGCGGTGCATCTCGATGTCGAGCACGCGCTGATGGGCAATCTCGAGAGCCTCGTCTGGTTCGCCGCCGAGGGCTGGGGCTCGCTCGCCGATCCCGCGGCGCTCGCCGACCTGCCGCCCGAACTTCTGCGGATCGCGGTGGTCTGCGCCGTGGTGGCGGCGCTCACCTGGCTGTTCTGGCGCCCGCTGGCCATCGCCACCTTCGACGAGGGCTTTGCCCAGGCCGTCGGGATCCCGACCGCGACGCTCGGCGTCGGCCTCGTGATCGTCGCGGCGGTCGCGGCGGTCGCGGCCTTCGACGCGGTCGGTTCGATCATCGTGATCGCCATGTTCATCTGCCCGCCGGCCGCCGCGCGGCTGATGACCGACCGGCTCGCCGCGCAGGTGGGCTGGAGCGTCGTCTTCGCGACGCTCTCCGCCGTCGGCGGCTATGTCCTCGCGGGCTACGGGCCGCTCTGGCTCGGCTCGCCCCACGCGGTGAGCGCGGCCGGGATGATCGCGGCGGTCTCGGGTGCGATCCTCGGCCTCGCCTGTCTTTTCGGCCCGCACCGCCATCGGCTCGGCGAGGACCGCTCCGCCTGAGCGATCAGGCGCGCCGGCCGAGGCGCTGGCGCACGACGAGGCCGAGCGTGAGCGCGAGCCCGCCCGCCAGCACGCTGAGGAAGCCCACCGCCGGCACCATGGGCGTGTAGCCCCCGATCATCTTGCCGTAGAGCCATTCGGGGATCGTCACGTCGGCGCCGCTCGTGAAATAGGCGAGCGGGAAGTTGCCCCAGGAGAGCAGCACGGCGAAGAGGAAGCCCGAGAAGATCCCCGGCCCCAGCAGCGGCAGCGTGATGTCGCGGAACACCTGCCAGCGGCTCGCCCCGAGATCGCGCGCCGCCTCCTCGACCGAGGCGTCGTAGCCATAGGCCTGGATCGCGATGATGAGCGTCACGATCGGCGCGATCCAGACGAGCTGGGCGAACACCGTCGCGCCCCACGACATCTGGATGCCGAGCGCGTTGAACCAGAGCTGGAGCGCGAGCCCGAGCACCGCCTGCGGAAAGAACACCGGGATCAGCAGCGCCTGCTGGAACACCCCCCGGCCCCGCCACGGGAAGCGCGCATAGGCGAGCGCGCCGAAGACCGCCATGGTGACCGAGAGGAGCGCCACCGCGACCGCGATCGCCACCGAGGTCAGCACCGCCTCCTGGATCTGGAGCGAGGCGAAGGTGTCCTCGTACCACTTGGTGTCGGTGCGCCGGATCGGGAACACGAAGAAGCGCGAGCGCGAGATCGAGGCGAGCCCGACGACGAGCATCGGCACGTACATGATCGCGACGATCAGCGTGAGGTAGAGCCCGAGAAGGTAACGCCCCGGGCCGCGCCCCGCCGCCGCGCTCATCCCTTCCTCCCGAAGACCGCGTCGAAGTCGATCCGGCGCATGGCGAGCCACACCGCCGCGCCGGCGATCAGGATCACCAGCACCGAGAGCGCGGAACCGCGGGGCCAGTTCTGCCCGAAGGTGAAGGCGCTCTCGATGTCCTGCGCGATCGTCACGATCACCCCCTTGCCGAGGAACTTCGCCTCGGAGAACGCGCCGAGCGAGATCACGAAGCAGAGGAGCGCGCCGATGAGGAACCCCGGCATGGCGAGCGGCAGCTCGATGTCGCGGAACTGCCGCCAGCGCGAGGCGCCGAGATCGGAGGCCGCCTCGCGCGCGTCGTCCGGCACGTTGGAGAGCCCGAGGATCATCGGGAACAGCATGAAGGGCAGGTAGACATAGACGAGGCCGAACACGATCACCGGCACGTTGTTGACGAGGCTGCCCGGCCCCCAGCCGATCAGCGCGTTCAGCCCGCCGTCGAGCACGCCGGCGCGGTCGAGGAAGAGCGCCCAGCCCTGCAGGCGGATGTTTTCCGCGACGAAGAGCGGCGCGACGATCAGCACGGTGAGCACCAGCGCCCGCTTCGGCGAGGCGCGCCGGATCGCGACCGCCAGCGGATAGCAGACGAGGAGCAGGATCACGGTGGTCAGCAGGGCGAGCCAGAGCGACCAGGCGAAGGAGACGTGGAAGTTCTGCTCGACGATGTCGACATAGTTCTCGAGCGTCGGCGTGCCGAACGGGCTGAACGTGCCCCGCGGCATGACGCTGTAGAGCACCACGAGCGCCATCGGCCCGAGGAAGCCGAGCCCCAGCAGCAGGAGGAGCGGCAGCGCGCACCAGAGGCCGGCCCCCGGCGCCCGGAGACGGAGCGCGGGCGCGCGGAGCGGGCGGGCGGCGGCGTCGGTCTCGGCGATGTCTCTCATTCGGGAAACAGCATGCTGTCGGCGGGGTCGAAGCGGAGCGCGATCCGCCGGTCCGGCCGCTCGGCGTCGCGCAGCCGCTCGACGAGGAGCGTCACCGGGCCGGCCTTCACCTGGTACTGCACGCGGCTGCCGAGCAGGTATTCGTTGAAGATCTCGCCCTCGATGGCGCCCGCCGCGTCGTCGGCGAAGCGCATGTCCTCCGGCCGCACCACCAGCGTGCCGCGGCCCGCGCGCGTCGCCCCCTGCCCCGGCGGCGGGTCGAAGGCGATGCCGAGCGGCTCGCAGAAGAGCTTGCCGTCGTCCCGCAGCACCACCGGCAGCGAGTTCACCTCGCCCATGAACTCCGAGACGAACCGGCTCTCCGGCGCGGTGTAGATCTCGCGCGGCGTGCCGACCTGCACCAGCCGCCCGTCGCGCATCACGCCGATGCGGTCGGACATCACCATCGCCTCCTCGAGGCTGTGGGTGATGTAGACGAAGGTCTTGCCGGTCTCGCGCTGGATGTCCTTCAGCTCCTTCTCGAGCGCCTTGCGGAGCCGGTAGTCGATCGCCGAGAGCGGCTCGTCGAAGAACAGGATCTCCGGGTCGAAGGCCAGCGCCCGGGCGATCGCCACGCGCTGGCGCTCGCCGCCCGAGCACTTCGTCACCGGCTTGTCGTAGTAGGAGCCGGGCAGATGCGCGAGGCCGAGGCACTCGCCCGCCCGCCGGCGCCGCTCCTCCGCCGCCACGCCCCGGCACTTGAGCGGATACTCGACGTTCTGCCCGACGGTCATGTGCGGAAAGAGCGCGAGCGACTGGAACACCATGCAGGTCGGGCGCTTGTTCGCGGCGAGGTCGTTGATCCGCCGGCCGCGCAGCAGGATGTCGCCGCGCGTCGGGCGGTCCATGCCGACGAGGAGGCGGATCAGCGTCGTCTTCCCCGAGCCCGACGGGCCGACGATGGTGAAGAACTCGCCCTCGGCGATCGCGAGGTTGACCCGCTCCACGGCGACGGTGTCGCCGAAGAGCTTGTCGATGCCCTTGAGCTCGAGGATCGGCGCGGCCATGGCCTCAGAGCCCGCGCGAGCGCTTCGCCTCGGTGTACATGTCGTGCATCGCGTCGTA
>CAZWDE010000034.1:0-15670 GCA_964632555.1 uncultured Limibaculum sp. | reverse complement strand
GGGCAACGACTCGATCAAGCAGGCGACCTCGATCCTCGACTACATCTTCCGCGAGCTCGCCGTCAGCTATCTCGACCGCACCGACCTCGCCCATGTCCAGCCCGAGGGCGCGCGCTTCGACGCCCTCGGCGGCGAGGTGGAGAGCGACAACCTGAAGGCCGCGCCCGCCGAGGTGACGGGCCCGGCGATCGAGGCGATCAAGCTCGTCTCCTCGACCGGCTACCTGAGGAAGCGCCTGCCGAAGGCGCTGCAGGGCGGGCTCGGCGCGGTGGCGACGGCGACGGCGGCCGCCGCGGTGCCGATCCCCTCGACCGCGGCGATCGGGGCGGCGGGCGCGCTCACCATCGAGCGGATCGCCGAGGCGCGGGCCAAGGGCTACGAGGGCGACCCCTGCGGCGAATGCGGGAACTTCACGCTGGTGCGCAACGGCACCTGCCTCAAATGCGACAGCTGCGGCTGCACCACGGGGTGCTCGTGATGGCGCGGCCGGCCGTCCTCGCCGAGCGTGCCCGGACGCTGCGGGCGCGCCCGCCCTGCCGCCGGAGCGGGCTGGCGGAGCTCCTCGGCGTCGGCCGGCGCGATCTCGACGCGGCGCTCGCCCCCCACCGGGGCGCGATCCTGCGCGGCGAGCCGGCCTGCCGCTCGGCCGAGGGGCTGGCCGGCATCCTCGCGGCGCAGGGGCTCGCGGTGCGGCGGATGCCGGAGGACCGGGCGCTCCGCCCGGCGCTGGCGGTCTGGTGCCTGCGCCTCCTCATCACCCGCCCCGAGCTCTCCTGGGACTGACGGATTGGCCCCGCGGGGCCGCACGGAACAGGGCCGCAGACGAGAAACCATCGAGCAGAACCAACAGCGGACCTGAAAAACGCTTGGGGAGGGCCAACGGCCCTCCCTTTTTTCGTGATCCCGGCCTGTGACGACGTTCCTACCCATTGGCCGCCGAAACTGTTACCCCCGTGACAGACAAGCGGGGGGATCCGGGTGTGACGATGAGTGTTGCGGACAAGTATCTGACGGCCTTGCAGGAATTCGAGAAGGTCGACGCCGCGATCAAGGAGACGGCGCACCGGGTGATGGACTTCTGCGAGAAACTCGAGAAGCACCCCGCCCACACCACGCTGACCGGGGTGAAGGCGGAAATCCTATTCTCGACCGAGAGCATCGCGCGGCCCTATGCCATGAAGGGCAGCGACTGGCCGAGCGCGGAGGAGCTCCAGGCGATGATCTCGCGCTGGCACGAGACCTACCGCGCGATGACCGAGGCGTGGAAAGCGGTGCCCGAGCACTGGAAGGCCAACTTCAAGGAGCCGCCCTACAAGGCCGCCCGCCTCTGACAGCGGGCGGTGCCAGGCGGCCCGGCGCAGCGCGCGGGGGGCCCCCGCGGCTCGCCCGGGGGCTCAGTTCGTCGTGCCGCCCCCGGTGGCGCCGGTCGTCTCGCCGCCGCCCGCGCCGTCGGCCTCCGAGCCGGTGGTGGCCGGAGCCTCGCTCGCCGGGGCCGCCGCCTCGGGGGCCTGGCCGTCGCCCGCATAGTAATAATAGCCGATTGCCGCGGCGACGATCACCACGACGGCGATGATCACGTAAGTCGTCGTGCTGGAGCCGGTCTGGTCCGCCATTGTCCACCTCGTCGAGCGGAGTCTCAGCGTGCGGCGCGGCCGCTCGACCGTCGCCGCGCGAGACATGGGAGGCGGCGCCGGCCCTCGCAAGGCGGCGATCCGCGACGGTCCGGGGTTGCGACGGTCGCGGCGTCGGTCAGCCGAGCGCGCCGAGGCCCGCGCGCATGGCGAGCCGGCGGACCGGCGCGATCCGGGCGATCGCGCGCAGGCCCGCGAGGCGGAGATCACGCAGCGGCTGCGGCTCGGCCATCGCGAAGCGGTTGAGGATGTCGACGCCCGCCACACGCGCCAGCACCTCGGGCATCCGGCGAAGCTCGTAGGGCGCGAGCACCGCGTCCGCGCCCACGTCGCCGGCGCCCGCGCCCTCGACGAGCCGGGCGAGGCACTCGACATCGGCCAGCGACATGTTGAGCCCCTGCGCCCCGATCGGCGGGATCACATGCGCCGCCTCGCCGAGGATCGCCAGCCGCTCGCCCCGCATCCGCGCCGCCACCTGCCCGATGATCGGCCACCGCGCGCGCGGCGAGACGATCGCGCAGGCGCCGGCGAGGCCCATGGTCTCCGCTGTGAGCTGCGCGGCCAGCGCCGCGTCGTCCGCCTGCTCGAGGCGCGCGGCGCGGGCCGCCGGCATCATCCAGACGACCGCCGAGCAGGGCCGGCCCCCGTGCTCGGGCATCGGCACCAGCGTGAGCGGGCCGCCGGTGCGGTGGATCTCGGTCGAGACCCCGTCGTGCGGGATGTCGTGCACCACCGAGAAGACGAGCGCGGACTGCACGTAGTGCCAGCGCCGGGCGGCGATGCCGGCGAGCCGGCGGAGCCCGCTGTCCCGCCCGTCGGCGGCGACGGCGAGCTGGGCCGACACCGTGGTGCCGTCGGAGAGCCGGGCGAGCGCCTCGCCGGAGCGGACCAGCAGGTCCTCGACACGGCGCCCCGCGAGGAGGGTCGCGCCGGAGAGCGCGGCGATCCGCTCGCGCAGGGCGGCGCGCGCGGCCGTGTTGGGCACGTTCCAGCCGAACGGGCGGTCGCCGAGCTCGGCCGAGCGGAAATCGGCCCGCTCGCGGGGCACGCGCTCGCGCCCGCCGGCGTCGACGAGGCGCATGGTGTGGAGGGGGGCGCCGGCGCGCTCCATCGCCTCCCACGCGCCGGCGCGGGCGAGCGTCGCGATGCCGGGCTGGAGATAGGCGGTGGTGCGGAGATCCTCCGTGCCGCGCGCCGCGGCGCCCGCGGTCTCGGGCGCGGGGTCGGCCACCACCACCTGCCGCCCGGCCGCGGCGAGGCGCGCCGCCGCCGCGAGGCCGGCGATGCCCCCGCCCGCGACGAGGATGTCGGTCTCGATCCGCTCCATGACCGCCAAGCTAGCGTCGGCCCCGGCGGCCCTCAAGCGCGGCCCGGTCGCAGGCCGCTCAGCGGCGGGCGGCGAAGAAGGCGGTGAGGAGGCGCCCGGCCTCGGCCGCGGCGATCCCGCCATAGACCTCGGGCGCGTGGTGGCAGGTGGGCTGCGCGAAGACGCGGGGGCCGTGGGCGACCCCGCCGGTCTTGGGATCCTCCGCGCCGTAGTAGAGCCGCGCGATGCGGGCGAGCGAGATCGCGCCGGCGCACATCGGGCAGGGCTCCAGCGTCACCGTCAGGTCGAGCCCGGTCAGCCGCTCGGCGCCGAGGCGCGCGCAGGCCGCGCGGATCGCCAGCATCTCGGCATGGGCCGTGGGGTCGGCCAGCTCGCGCACCCGGTTGCCGTCGGCCGCGATCACCTCCGCGCCCCGCGAGACCACCGCGCCGACGGGGGTCTCGCCGCGCCCGGCCGCCGCGCGCGCCTCGGCGAGCGCCCGGCCCATATGGCTGCGGAAGGCGGGCGCGGGGGAGCTCGGCGCGGTCACGGCAGCGCCTTCTTGACCTCCTCCGCGGCCTCCTCGACGGCGCGGCCGCCCGACTGGATGTCGCGGCCCACGCCCTCGACCGTGTTGCAGCCGGCGAGGAGCGCCGTCAGCGCGAGGATGGCCAGGGTGCGCATCGTGGGTCTCCCGTCGCGTGTCGTCGTCGGAGAGATACCGCGCCCGGTGCCGATCCCCAAGCCTCGCGCGCGCCCCGTGCGCCGGCCCGCCCGGTCTGCTAGGGAGACGCATGGACACCGACACACCCGAGGGCGAGCGCATCGCCAAGCGGCTGGCGCGCGCCGGCGTCGCCTCGCGCCGCGAGGCCGAGCGGCTGATCGAGGCCGGGCGCGTCACCGTGAACGGCCGGCGCATCGAAAGCCCCGCGCTCAACGTGACCGCGCAGGACCGGATCGCCGTGGACGGCCGCGCGATCGCCGAACCCGAGCCGTCGCGGCTCTGGCGCTATCACAAGCCCGCCGGTCTCGTGACCACGGCGCGCGACGAGAAGGGGCGCGAGACGGTCTTCGACCGGCTGCCCGAGGGCATGCCGCGCGTGATGTCCGTCGGGCGGCTCGACCTCACCTCGGAGGGGCTGCTGCTGCTGACCAACGACGGCGAGCTGAAGCGGCGGATGGAGCTGCCCGCGACCGGCTGGACGCGGCGCTACCGGGTGCGGGTGCACGGGAGCCCGACGGCGGAGACCGTGGCCCCGCTCGAGCGCGGGATCACCGTGGAGGGCGAGCGCTTCCAGCCGATGCAGGTGACCCTCGACCGCCAGCAGGGGTCGAACGCCTGGCTCACCGTCGCGCTCCGCGAGGGGCGGAACCGCGAGATCCGCCGCGCGCTCGAGGCGGTGGGGCTGACGGTCAACCGGCTGATCCGGGTCTCCTACGGGCCGTTCCAGCTCGGCGATCTCGCCGAGGGCGCGGTCGAGGAGGTGAAGGCGCGCGTGCTCGCGGACCAGCTCGGGCTCGCCCGCCCCGGCCGTCCCGCGGAGCCGCCCCGCGCGGCGCGCCCGCGCCGCCGCGGCTGACCGGCCCGCGTCGAGATATGGTGGCCTCGGCGGCGCGGCCTCTCTATGTGTGGCGGACGGGCTTCGGCCCGTCGCGTTGACGCCGCTCGGCGTTCCTGTAATGTTCCTGCCCCGCAGGAGGACCGCATGCCCGATTCACCGACCGAGATCGCCGCGTTCGCGGCCCCGATCGCCGAGGCGATCTGGGACATGAAATACCGCCTGAAGGACGCCGACGGTCGGCCGGTGGACCTCACCCTCGCCGACACGCGCGCCCGCGTCGCCCGCGCGCTGGCCGCGCCCGAGGCCGACCCCGCCCGCTGGGAGCCGGTGTTCCGCGAGGCGCTGGAGGGGTTCCGCTTCCTGCCCGCGGGGCGCATCCTCGCCGGCGCCGGCACGGCCCGGTCGGTGACGCTCTTCAACTGCTTCGTGATGGGCACGATCCCCGACAGCATGGCCGGCATCTTCGACATGCTGAAGGAGGCGGCCCTCACGATGCAGCACGGCGGCGGCATCGGCTACGACTTCTCGACGATCCGGCCCCGCGGCGCGCCGGTGCACGGGGTCGGGGCCGACGCCTCGGGCCCGCTCTCCTTCATGGACGTCTGGGACGCGATGTGCCGCACGATCATGTCGGCCGGCTCGCGGCGCGGCGCGATGATGGCGACGATGCGCTGCGACCACCCCGACATCGAGGACTTCGTGACCGCCAAGCAGGAGAGCGCGCGGCTGCGGATGTTCAACCTCTCGGTGCTCGCGACGGACGCCTTCATGGCGGCGGTGAGGGCCGACGGGCCGTGGGAGCTCCGCTTCGAGGGGCGGGTGTGGCGCACGATCCGGGCGCGCGATCTCTGGGAGCGGATCATGCGGGCGACCTATGACTATGCCGAGCCCGGCGTGATCTTCATCGACCGGATCAACGCGCTCAACAATCTCGGCTATTGCGAGACCATCTCGGCCACCAATCCCTGCGGCGAGCAGCCCCTGCCGCCCTACGGCGCGTGCCTTCTCGGCTCGATCAACCTCGCGGCGCTGGTCGGGCGGCCCTTCGAGGCCGAGGCGGGGATCGACACGGACGAGCTCGACCGGCTGGTCGCCACCGCCGTGCGGATGATGGACAACGTGACCGACGTCTCGCGCTTCGCCCTGCCGCAGCAGCGCGAGGAGGCGCTCGCCAAGCGCCGCATCGGCCTCGGCGTCACGGGCCTCGCCGACGCGCTGATCTTCTGCGGGCTGCGCTATGGCTCGGCCGAGGCGGTGGCGCAGACCGAGGCGTGGCTCGGGGCGATCTCCCGTGCGGCCTACCGCGCCTCGGTCGATCTCGCGCGGGAGAAGGGGGCGTTCCCGCTCTTCGACCGCGACGCCTATCTGGCGCGCCCGATGATCCGCGCGCTGCCTGCGGAGATCCGCGACGGCATCGCCGAGCACGGCATCCGCAACGCGCTCCTCACCTCGATCGCGCCGACGGGCACGATCTCGCTCCTCGCGGGCAACGTGTCCTCGGGGATCGAGCCCGTCTTCGCGCTCTCCTACACCCGCCGCGTGCTGCAGCCCGACGGCCGCCGGACCGAGGAGACGGTGGAGGACTTCGCGGTGGCGGAGTGGCGGAGGCTTCGGGGCGACGCCGCCCTGCCCGAGGCCTTCGTGACGGCGCAGGATCTCGCCCCGGCCGAGCACGTGGCGATGCAGGCGGCCGCGCAGCGCCATGTCGACAGCTCGATCTCCAAGACGATCAACTGCCCGGCCGACATCGCCTTCGCCGACTTCGAGAGCGTCTATCTCGACGCCTACGAGCAGGGCTGCAAGGGCTGCACCACCTATCGCCCCAACGCGGTCACCGGCGCCGTCCTCTCGGCCGCCGAAGGCGGCTCGTCGGCGGCCTCCGCCGCCTCCTCGCCCGCTCCGGCCGCCGAGGAGAGCGCGGAGGCGCGCGAGGAGGCGGCGGAAGCCGCGCCGCGGGCTTCGCCCGCGGAGAGCGAGTGGCACGCCGACCCGCTCGACCGGCCGGAGAGCCTCGAGGGCCGGACCTACAAGCTCAAATGGCCCGACAGCCCGCACGCGATCTACGTCACCATGAACGACATCGTGGTCGCGGGCCGGCGCCGGCCGTTAGAGATCTTAAAAAACTCGAAGAACATGGGGCATTACGCCTGGATCGTCGCGCTGACGCGGATGATCTCGGCGGTGTTCCGCCGGGGCGGCGACGTCTCCTTCGTCGTCGAGGAGCTCAAGGCGGTGTTCGACCCGCGCGGCGGCGCCTGGATGAAGGGCCGGTACGTGCCCTCGATGCTCGCGGCCATCGGCGGCGTGATCGAGCGGCACATGCTCGAGATCGGCTTCATCGCGCGCGACGGGGCGGGGCTCGCCGCCGATCCGGCCGGCGCCGGGGCCGGCCCGTCCGGGGCGATCGGCGAGGGCGCGGTGCCCGCCACCTGCCCGAACTGCGGCAGCTTCAACACGACGATGCAGGAGGGCTGCGCCGTCTGCCTCGACTGCGGCCACTCCAAATGCGCGTGATCGCGCTTGGGCGCCGCACGCCCGGGGGCTAGCTTGGCGGGAATGACCGAGGAGGCGCCCATGGCCCAGCCGCTCGCCGGCATCCGCGTGATCGACCTGACGACGATGATCTCGGGGCCGCTCGCCACCGCGATCCTGGCCGACCAGGGCGCCGAGGTGATCAAGATCGAACGTCCGGGGCTCGGCGACCACACCCGCAGCGTGGCGGGGCGGCGCGGCGGCGTCTCGGCCTCCTTCCTGCACGCCAACCGCGGCAAGCGCTCGGTGGCGCTCGACCTCAAGCGCGCCGACGCCCTCGACGCGGTGCTCCGGCTCTGCGAGGGCGCGGACGTCTTCGTGCAGAACTTCCGCCCCGGCGTGGCCGAGCGCATCGGCCTCGGCGAGGCGGCGGTGCGCGCGCGCCGGCCGGACATCGTCTACGCCTCGATCGCGGGCTTCGGCTTCGACGGACCCTTCGCGCGGAAGCCCGTCTACGATCCGCTCGTCCAGGCGCTCTCGGGGCTCGCCTCGGTGCAGGGGGCGGGCGGGCGGCCGCGGCTCGTGCGCACCATCCTGCCCGACAAGGCGACCGCGATGCAGGCGGCGCAGGCCATCTCGGCCGCGCTCGTGGGGCGCGCCCGGACCGGCAAGGGCCAGACCATCACCCTCTCGATGCTCGACACGGTGGTGTGGTTCCTCTTCGCCTCCGACATGTCGGGGCTCACCTTCGTCGGCGACGAGGCGCCGGAGCCCGGCGAGGCGCAGTCTTATGTCGAGCTGATCTACGAGACCGCCGACGGGCACATCGCAGTCTCCGCGCTCGCCGACCGGGACTGGCGCGGCCTCGCCCGCGCCGCCGGCCGGCCCGACTGGATCGGGGACCCGCGCTTCGCCACCGTCGAGCTCCGCGAGGTGAACAAGACCGCGCGGCTCGAGCTCACGCAGGAGGCGCTGCGGACCGCGACGACCGCCGAGTGGATGGCGCGGCTCGAGGCCGAGGACGTGCCCTGCGCCCCCGCGCTCACCCGCGCCGAGATGCTGGCCCATCCCCAGATCGCGGCGAACGGCGCGGTCGCCGAGGGCGAGCACCCGGAGGCCGGGCGGGTGCGCTACGCGCCGCCGCCTGCGCGCTTCGGGGGCGAGGCGGTGGCGCCCGCGCCGGCCCGACCGCTGGGCGCGGACACCGCCGAGGTGCTGGCCGGGCTCGGCTACGGGCCGGAGGAGATCGCCGCCATAACGGGCCGCCCGGAGGCCGCGGAATGATCGAGCTCTTCTACGCGCCCACGCCCAACGGCTGGAAGGCCGCGATCATGCTGGAGGAGACCGGGCTCCCCTACGCGGCGCGCCTCGTCGCGCTGGCGAAGGGCGAGCAGTTCGCGCCCGAGTTCCTCGCGATCAGCCCCAACGCGCGGATCCCGGCGATCCGCGACCCCGAGCCGCCGGCGGACTACGGGCCCGGGCCGCTCGGCGTGTTCGAGTCGGGCGCGATCCTCCTCTACCTCGCCGAGAAGGCGGGCCGGCTCGCCCCGACCGGCGCCCGGGCGCGCAAGGAGCTCCACGAGTGGCTGTTCTGGCAGGTGGGCAACCAGGGCCCGATGGGCGGCCAGCTCAGCCATTTCCGGAACTACGCGCCCGAGGGCGAGGACTATTCGCACGCGCGCTACCGCGGCGAGTACGAGCGGAGCCTCGCGGTGCTCGACGCCCGGCTCGAGACGCGGCCCTACATCCTCGGCGAGGACTACACGATCGCCGACATCATCGCGTTCCCGTGGGCCTTCATCGCCAAGCCGCTCGGGGTGGCGCTCGATCCGTTCCCGGCGGTGGCGGACTGGCGCGCGCGGATCAAGGAGCGCCCCGCCGTGCGGCGCGCGATCGACCTGCACAAGGACCGCCAGAACACCGGCCGCGAGACCGCCGAGACCGCGCCCGTGCTCTACAACCAGTCCGCCGCGCATTTCCGCCGGCCGACCACCTGATCGGTCGGCCCGGCGTTTACCCGCGGGGCGGCTGTGCTAGGCTCTCGGCATCCGGCCGAGCGCCGGCGGGCGAGAGGGAGGCGATTCGCGCGGAGCCATGGCCGAGGGTCGACCCGGACAGGTGTGGCGCGACACGCGCGGCCGCCCCGCCAGCGGGCGCCTCGCCGGCCCCTTCGTCGCGCTGGGCTCGGTCCCCGACGGGGCGTCGGACGATCTCGCCGCGCAGATCGACGGGCCGCTGGCGCGCCTTGCCGCCGATGCCGCGCCCGAGCACCTGGCGGTCACCCTGCGCATCGGGGCGCGGGCGCTCGAGGATCTGGCGAGCGACGAGGCCCGGCGCCGGCTCGCGCGTCGGCTCGACGAAGCCGGGCTCGCGCTCGCGGGGGCCGACGCCGTGGCGGTGGGGCCGCTGTCCGGCGCGCCGGTGAAAGACCGCGCCTTCCTGCCGGACTGGGGCGACGAGGCGCGCCTCCACCACACGACCGCCGTGGCCGATCTCGCCGACGCGCTCGCGCCGCCGGGCCAGCCGGTCGCGGTGACGACGCTTCCGGGCGCGCGGCGCGGCCTGGCGGAGAGCGACGGCGCCGCCGCCGACATCGCCGACAGCCTGCTGCGGGCCGCCGCGCATGTCGCGGGGATCGAGCGGCGCAGCGGCCGTCGCGTGACGCTCGCGGTGCTGCCGACGCCCTTCTGCCTGATGGAGACGGCGGCCGAGGCGGCCGCGTTCTTCCGGCGCTGGGTGTATTCGCCGGCGGCGATCCGGCGCTTCGCCGCCCTCGCCGATCTCGGCCGGGCCGACGCGGCGGACTGCCTGCCGAGCCATCTGGGCCTCGCGCTCGACACCGCGCACGCGGCGCTGGCGGGCGAGGATGTCGGCGAGGCCATCGGCGCCCTGCGCGCCGCCGGGATCCCGCTGCGCGTCCTGCGGCTCTCGGTGCCGACGCGGCTCGACCGGGCGACCCCCGAGGCGCTGGCGAGCCTGATCGAGCGCGAGGGCGGCCGGCATCGGCTGCCCGCGATCGGCACCGACGCGGCGGGCGCGGCGCTCCGGATCCCCGATCTCGCGGAGCCCGGGATCGACCTCGCGGCCCTCGACGGCGCGCGGCTCCACGTTCTGGCCCGCCGCTCGCTCACTCCCGAGAGCGCCGCCGCCCCGGCCGACCGCTCGGCGCTCGAGGCCGCCCTCGCCGCGCATCGCGAGCGCCCGCTCGCCGCGTCGATCGAGATGGTGGGGCCGGCCTCGGCCGATCCCGCCGATCTGGCGCGCGATCTCGCCTGGCTGAAGGGCCGGCTCGCCGGCTGAGACGCCGGTCAGCGGGGCGGGCCGCCGGCCTGCCGTGCCCCGGCGAGGAGATCGTCGAGCCCCCGTGTCTTCAGCGCCGCGTCGTGGTGGACGAAGATGACGGCGTCGGGCTCGAGCGCCGGGATCACCTCGTCGAACAGCGTGGAGGCCGTCTTCGGGCCGAGCCGGTTGGCCTCGACGAGGGTCAGACGCCGGAAGCCGCGGGCGAGATGGGGCGCGATCCGCACCGCGAAGGAGTTGCCGACCACGAGCGCGTCGCGCTCCGGCGCGTCGGCGGTGCGCCAGGCGGTCACGGCCGGCATCCCGGGGAAGCGCGCGGCGAGGCGGGCCTCGGCCGCGCCGTCGCGCGCCGGGCGCGGCACGCCGACGGGCTCGAGGCGCGTGATCCGCCGGTCGTAGAGGTAGAAGGCGCGCATGTCGGCCCGCCCCGGGCGCTCGGCGTAGCGCGGCGCCGGGCGCGGCTCGTCCGGGTAGAGCGCCGCAAGCGCCGCGCGGGCGGCGAGATCGGCGGCCGCGCCGTCGGCGTGGAAGTTCTCGGGCGGGTAGAAATGCGGCCGGTCGCGCATCGCGCGGAAGGCCGCGAGCGGGTAGGCGACGCGGTAGCCGCGCCGCGCCGCCGCCGCGGCCCACGCCTCGGCCCAGCCCTCGCCGGCGGCGCGGCAGTCCTCGCGGAGCGCGGCGGGGACCGAGGCCGGCAGCCGGTCGGCGTAGAGAACGGGTTTGGAGGGCACCGCGAGGAACAGCACCGCGCGAGCGGGCGCGCCCGCCGCCGCGGCGATCCGCCCGGCCCTGTGGCGGGTGGCGGCGGGCCAGACCGCGCCCGGCACGTCCGGCGTGCAGCTCGCGCGGATCGCGTTGAAGTCGCGCCGGCCGAGGAGGTTGTGGTCGGTCACGAAGGCGAGCGGCGCGTTGCGCACCACGGGCACCACGCCGTCGTCGCCGAGCGCCTCGTAGCGCAGACGCGCGAGGGCCGCCGCCGCCGTGGCGACGCCGAGCGCCCGGTCGGCCAGCGCGCGGGTGAGCCGGCGCGGCGCGTCGGGCCCGGGCTCCGCCCACGGCCAGGGGTCGAGCCCGCGCCCGAGCACGCGCTCGCGCCGCCTCTCGTCGAGGAGGACGAGCCCGGCCGCCACCGGGGCCGCGAGGAGGAGGGCGGCGAGGAGCGCGAGGGCGCGGGCGAGCGGCGAGGCGGTCAGCATCGTCAGAACCGGAAATAGATGAACGGGCTGTGCCCGCCCGCCAGCAGCTTCAGGATCGAGGCGGCCGTCAACCCCGCGAAGAGGACGAGCGCGAGGGCGACCGGCCGCGCCCGGAGCGGCGCGTCGCGGCGCGCATAGGTGGGCAGGGCGACCCATCGCCCGAGCGCGCAGGCCGGCCGCGGGCCGGCGAGGAGGGCGCCGGCGAGGAGCGCGAGCCCGACCTCCGCGCTCCAGTGCGCCGCCGCGGGCACCGGTGCCTCGGGCCGCAGCAGCGCGGCGTAGACGCCCGCCGCATGGGCGAGATCGTCGGCGCGGAACAGCACCCAGCCGAGCGCCACCGCGGCGAGCGTCCAGACGAGCCCCAGCGCCGGCCGCGCCGCGAGCCGACGGCCGAGGCCGGCCCGCTCGAGGGTCAGCACGGCGCCGTGCCACGCCCCCCAGAGCACGAAGGTCCAGGCCGCGCCGTGCCAGAGGCCCGTGGCGAGGAACACGATCCAGAGATTTCGATAGGTGCGCGCGGGCCCGGCCCGGTTGCCGCCGAGCGGGATGTAGAGATAGTCGCGGAACCACGTGGAGAGCGTGATGTGCCAGCGCCGCCAGAACTCGGTGAGGCTCCGCGCCGCGTAGGGGTGGTCGAAGTTCCGCGGCAGGCGGAAGCCGAGCGCGAGGCCGAGGCCGACCGCCATCGCCGAGTAGCCGAGGAAGTCGTAGTAGATCTGGAGCGTGTAGGCGGCGACGCCGAGGAGCGCCGCGTCGGCCCGCAGCTCGCCCGGCGTCTCGGCGAAAACCGCATCGGCCGGGACCGCAAGGGTGTCGGCGATCAGCACCTTGGCGGCGAGCCCCGTGGCGAAGAGCCCGAACCCGTCATGGAGCGCCGCGAGGTCGACATGGCGGCGCCGGAGCGCGCCCGCGATCTCGCCGAAGCGCACGATCGGCCCGGCGACGAGCTGCGGGAACATCGCGATGTAGGTCGCGAGGCGGAGCGCGGAGCGCTCGGCCGGCACGGTGCCGCGGGACACGTCGACGACGTAGGCGATCGCCTGGAAGGTGAAGAAGGAGATGCCGAGCGGCAGGTGGATCGCCGCGATCTCGGCGCCGAGGGTCTGCGCCGCGAAGCCCGCATACTTGAACCAGCCGAGGAGCGCGAGCGTGCCGCCGACGCCGAGGGCGAGCCCGGCGCGCCGCCGCCCCGCCGCGATCAGCCGTCCCGCCCCGTGCGCGAACGCGATCGCGGCGAGCATCACCGAGAGATAGGCGCCCTCGCCGAGCCCGTAGAAGAGGAGGCTGAGCCCGAGCAGGACCGCGTTGGCGCCACGGCCGGCGAGGTGCACGAGCGCGAGCGCCGCGGGCAGGAAGACGCACAGGAATTCGATCGACGCGAAGACCAGGCTCGCCTCCGGCGTCTCTGCGGCCGGCGCCGCGTCAGAAGCCGCCGCCGGTGCGGAAGCCGCCCGAGGGCCGCGCCGGGGCCGAGCGGCGGGGCCGGGCGATGCGCCCGCCGAAGCCCGAGCGGCTCCGCCGCGACGGCCCGCGATAGCCGCTCGACAGCGCCTCCCCGAGGCCCGCGGCGATCGCGCCGCGCACGAGCCCGCCGATGACCTCGCCGATGACCTCGCCGTTCTCGAAGCGGCCGCCCGGCGCGCCGTAGCCGCGGCTGCGGAAGCGCCGGCGGTCCTCCTCGAGCCCGGCGCGGCGCGCGGCGACGCGGCGGCGCTCGGCCTCGGCCTCGGCGAGCTCGCGCTCGACGCGCGCGGCGTCCTCGGCGAGCCCGGCGATCTCGGCGACGATCCGGTCGTCCTCGGGGCCGGGCGTGGCGCGGGCCTCCGCCTCGAGCCGGGCGAGGCCATCGGCCCGGAAGGCCGCGGCGAGCCCGTCGAGCGCGCGCGAGAGGGCGGGGCCGTCGGCGTCGGTCAGGCGGTCGACCTCGGCGTCGAGCCCGGCGCGCTCCTCCTCGAGGCGGTCGATCTCGGCCTCGGCGGCGTCGAGCGCGGCCTCCCGCTCGGCGAGCGCGGCCTCGAGCGGCGCGATCCCGTCGGCCTCGAGCGCGGCGCGCTCGGTGTCCGCGAGAGCGGCGCGGGCCGCGTCGGCATCGGCGCGGAGCCGGTCCGCATGGGCGCGCAGGCGGTCCGGGATCTCGGTCAGGCGGTGATAGTTCACCCGCGCCTCGGCATAGCCGATCAGCCGGGCGACCTTCGCGTCGCCGAGGCGCACGAGGTTCATCGCGCGATAGGCCGAGGTGCCGTAGCCGCGCGCCCAGAGATAAGCGAACAGCGGATCCGCGTCGTAGGCCCGCGACTTCTCCGCGCGGTCGGCCTCGGCGCGCTCGGCCTTGGCCTCGGCCGCGAGCACCCGCGCCTCGGCCGCCTCCACCGCGTCCGCCCGCCGCTCCCAGTCGGGATCGGCGGCGAGGCGCGCCTCCGTGCGCTCGGCCAGCGACTCGACCGCCTCCGCCGCGGCCTCGAGCGCGGCGTCGGCCTCGGCCCGGCGCGCCTCCGCCGCCTCGAGCCGCTCGGCGATCAGCGCGCGCTCGGCCTCGATGTCGGCGAGACGGGCCCGCCGCCCCTCGACGGCCGTGAGCGCCTCGCGCTCGGCCGCATCGAGCGGGTCGGTGACGGTGCCCGCGGCGAGCGCGTCGAGGCGGTTGCGGGCGAGCGCGCGGTAGGCCTCGGCCTCGGCCCGGCGCGCCTCGGCCGCCGCCTCCGCGAGGCCGGCGATCTGCTCGGCCAGCCGGGTCTCCTCGCGGCGCAGCTCGGCGATGCCGGCGTCGATCCGGCCATAGGCGTCGCGCGCGGTGATCACCCGTCCCACTCCGTGATCGCGCCGTCCATCACCGGCATGCGCCACTCGGGGTCGAGCCGGCCGGCCCGCTTCACCCCCAGGACCGCGTCGTCGACGATCCCGTCCTCCTGCTTGTCGCGCGCCACCGCGCGGAACACGGTCTCGGGCACGCGCTGGCCCCAGATGGCGACGCGGCGGGTCTGCCCGTCCTCCTCGCTCGTGACCGCGCGGGGCACGGGCTCGCCGTCCGGGCCGATCGCCTCGACGATCAGGTAGTGGTTCCGCGCGCCGGTGTTGAGGTCGGGCACCCGGAAGACCCCCGAGCGCTCGCCGGGGCGCGAGACGATGCGGATCTCGTAGCTGCGCGCGAGCGCCTCGGCCATGCTCTCGAGCCGCCCGAGCGCGGCCTCGCCGGCCTCGACCTCGCCGCCGGCGGCCGCGCGCAGCCCCTCGTCGCGCACCTCCGCGAGGCGCGCGCGGGCCTCCTCCGTGACCGTCAGCTCCGCCGCCCCGGCCGCCGCCGCCTCGATGCGGGCGGCGAGGCGCTCCCCGGCCGAGGGCGCGAGCGCCGACCAGCCGATCCAGAGGACGAGGAGGAGCGCAACGCCGCCCGCCCACGGACCCCAGCGCATGCGCGACACCCAGAGCCGCGCCGCCGTCACGCGCCACGAGGGCGCGGGCGGCTCGTAGACGAAGCGGTTCTCGCGGAGCGCGGCGATCCCCTCCTCGAGGATGCGGTCGGAGACCGCGAGCCCCTGCCCCTCGTAGAGCGCGCGCAGACGCGCCTTGAGCGCGGCGTCGCGGTCGTCCTGTCCGAGCTCGCGGGCGACGACGCGCTCCTCGTGGCGGAGCGTGTCCACCACGTCCATCGCCATCATCAGCTCGTCGAGCTCGGCCGGCGCGCCCGGCCCCTCCTTGCGGGACGGCTCCGGCATCAGGCGCCGATCGCCGCGCCCTTCTGCGCGAGCCTCGCCATGCGCCGCTTGCCGTCCTCGACCGCCTCGCGGATCTCCTCGGAATTGCGGGTGGCCAGCGTGCGCATCTCGGCGATGATCTCGCCCGCGCTCTCCTGATAGTTGACGACCGAGTCGACGAGCTTCTTCACGGCCTCGGCGCGGATCGTCGGCCCGTAGCCCGCCTTGAGCGCCTCCTCCTGCACCTTGGCGCCGATCTCGGCCAGCACCTCGATCGACTGCGAGACGCCGTCCTTCATCGCGTTCAGCGTCTCGGTCGCCTCGTGCAGCCCGAACATGCCGGTGAAGCTGGCCTTGAGCGCCGTCAGCACGCTCTCGTTGGTGGTGAAGAAGGAGACCGACTGCTGGTAGACGCGGCTCTTGGCCGAGGTGGTCTGCATCAGCCGCGCCATGATCACCTCGGAGGTGTTGTAGCCGATGGTCAGGTTGTCGGCGAGGTCCTTGGCGATCT